>JAYWAV010000001.1:0-2742 GCA_043782015.1 Rhodoferax sp.
GTCATGCGCGACATGCGCGAGCACAACATCGACATGCTGACCATTGGCCAGTATCTTGCGCCGTCAATGAGCCACCTGCCCGTGCGTCGCTACGTACACCCTGACACCTTCAAGATGTTTGAGACAGAAGCCTACAAAATGGGCTTTACCCACGCTGCTGTTGGTGCGATGGTGCGATCCAGCTACCACGCGGATGAGCAGGCGCATGCGGCTGGCGTTAGCGACAAGCAGCCCGCCTGAGCTGAGGCCTCTCGCGAAGGACAAGCTTTGCGCGCCCCTCAACAACTGCCAAAGACCAATAGCGGTTTGGATTGTCTGCCCAGCGGTCGTCGCGGTTGTGCACTGCGGATGGCGCTCGGCCCCCAAAGCTGGCAATATCAGGGACTCTTTCTCTTCGCTGGCACTCAATGACTCTGACCAACCGGACTTGCAGCCTTTTACTGCTGGCAGCGTGCCTGCTGGGCAGTGCGCCCGCCAGGGCGCAAACCGAAGACGCGCTGGAGTCGGCCACAACCCAGGTCTTGAGTCCGCAGGAAAAAGACAAGGCCAGGCAAAAAATTCTTGAACCACCACCTGCGGGCGCCAGCCGTGCGGAGCTCGAAGAATTCTTCGAGAGCAGAAAGGTGCTGAGCGAGCAGCAAGGCGATCTGGCTGCCAGCGAGCAGTTTGCGCGTAACTGGCTTCAGGCCCTGCCCGATGCCTGGCAGGCGCACTGGAGAATGGCGCTGGCCCAGGTCCGGGCAGGTCGGATCACCGCTTATTTCCCCTACGCACAGGACGCCGCGCGCCTGACGCCCAACCCCGCCTGGCGCGCCTATGTGCAAGCCGAGATTGCCCTGAAGTACCTGCAGTTGCAGGCCAACATCAAGGATGCCAACAGCACCATGGTCATGGCCGAAGCCTCGCTCGCACAGTTTCAATCTCAAATGCGCGCCGGTCGGCCTGGCCCGCAATACCTGCTGGCCCGCAGCGAGGCGCGGGTATACACGGTCAAGGCCGAGATGGAGTCGTTCTCCTCGCAATACGATGCTGCGGCCCGCTCCGCCAGCAGGGCCGTGGCTGCCGCCCGACGCAGTGTGGCAATGGGCACGCAAATGGATGACAAGCGCGCTTTTTTTGGCCGCAACGAGCTGCTCAATGCCCTGACGCGCGAGGCCAGGTCGCACAATGCGCGCGGCGCTCTCTTTGATGCAGACCAAAGCCTCAGGCAGGGCCTGGAGCTGATTGCCAAAAGCGAGGTGTCCAACCACCTGGTGGCGCAGCTGTTTACCACCATAGGAAACCTTCGCATCCAGGAAGGGCGCTACCGCGAAGCAGAACAGTGGGCCCGCAAAAGCGCAGACAACTCGCTCAAGGCGAGTGCGCCTGCCACCGCTGTCCCCTTGCTCGCCGCACGGCTTGTAGAGCAGACGGCCCTGGCCGGGCAGGGGCGCTGGAACGAGGCGTGGCAAAAATTCGAAACGGTTGACCGCGAAACACAGGACAACCCCGAAGCGCGGCAGTTCACGCGCAATCCCCTGACCCGCGCCATCGTGCTGCTCAAACTGCAACGCTGGCCGCAGGCCGAAGCAACGCTTACCCCCACCTGGGCGCGCCAGAAAGAAAATTTCGGCCCCGGCCACTTCACCACGGCGCTGACCGAAGGCCTGCTGGCCTGGGCCATGTGGGAGAACGGCAAACGCGCAGAAGCGCTGGCGCACTTCGACAGCGCCTTGCCCAGCCTGATGGCCAACGAAGACAGCTCAGCCGGCAATGAAGAGCAGGGCTTGCGCAAACTGGCGCGCAAAAGCATTGCCGAGGCCTACCTCAAGGCCCTGGGCAATGGCGCGGATGCGCAGGCGCTGGAGCGCGGCTTTGCCATGGCCGAATGGCTGTCCGGCTCATCGGTGCAGCAAGCGCTCAGCGATGCAGCGCAGCGCACCCGTTTTACCGACCCGCAGTTGCAGGAGGCGCTGCGCAGCGAGCAGGACATTCAGCGCGAGCTGGACGTGCTTTACCGCTACATCAACCAGCAAGGCAACGAGGCGGCGACAAGGCAAACTCCGGCGGTCACCGATCAAATGCGCCAGCGCATTGCCCAGTTGTCAGGGCAACGCCAGCAACTGCATCAGCAGATTCGCAAATCGTTTCCCCAGTACGAACAAATGGTCAGGCCACAGCCGCCGAGCGTCAAGGAAATCGCCGCACGGCTGGGTGAAGACGAGGTGTTCATTCAGTCTTTAAGCACCTCACTGGGCACCTATGTCTGGGCAATTGACCGTCAGCATGGGGTGGTGGGCGCGCACTCCGCCCTGGACGAAGCGGCCGTCGCCAAGCTCGTGCATCGCCTGCGGGCCACGCTTGATGTGGCTGGCATGGGCGTGCAGGCGCCCAAGTTTGATTTTGCGGCGGCGGCTACGCTGTATGAGGCTTTGCTCAAGCCTTTGTCGGCCTCGCTGGCTGGCAAAACGCATTTGATTGTGTCGACCTCGGGCGCGCTGGCACAGGTGCCGTTTTCGGCCCTGGTGACCGCGCCCTTTAACGGCGACCCGGCGGCGGCACCGTGGCTCATCAAGCAGGCGGCTATCAGCCACGTCCCCGGTGCAAGCGCCTGGATGGCGCTCAAGCAGCTCAGCCAGGTCAAACCCGCCGCGCAGGCTTTCATCGGCTGGGGCGACCCGCTGTTTGACGCGCGCCAGGTGGCGCAGTCGGGCAACACGCGCAATGTGAACCTCACGCGCTCCGCCGCTGCAACCGCAGCCA
>JAYWAV010000002.1:0-2733 GCA_043782015.1 Rhodoferax sp.
GGCGGGTACCGCCTGCATGTCCAGCTTGACGTAATGCGCCAGCGCCTGCCAATCCTTGTAAGCGGGGGCTACCACCGTATGGTCAAACGCCAGCTTGAAGCCACGCTCATGCAGCTCGGCCAGCGTCGTGTGCAGCTTGGCAATGGCTTCCGGCTCGTGTCCCGCAACCGGGTCGACTTCGATCACAAATTTTTCGGGCGTGGCCAGATCCAGATGGTCGCCCACCAGGCTGTGGTGTGTGCGGTTGATGAACAGTGTCTTGGTTTGTACGCCCAGCGCATTGCTGGTATCGGCCATCGCATTGAACAGCAGCGAGATGTCACTGCCAGCGTCATGTGCGTGTTTGTTGGTGGAGCGGTCAAACAGCTCGTAAGCCACGATGCTGCGCCGCGCGTCTACGATGGCTTGGCGGGCAATCAGGCTGAACGATTGCAGCGGTGCGCCGTCAGTGGAGGGTGGAGTGCTCATCAGCTTATGGTACTGCGCTGTGCACAAGTTACAACAGGCGTGCCAGGTAACGCCCCGTGTGGCTGTCGGGATTGGCCGCTATGGTCTCTGGCGTGCCCACGCCCACCACTGCGCCGCCACCGGAGCCGCCTTCCGGACCCATGTCGATCAGCCAGTCGGCGGTCTTGATGACGTCCAGGTTGTGCTCGATCACGACGATGGTGTTGCCAGCATCACGCAGCTGGTGCAAGACTTTCAGCAGCAAGGCAATGTCGGCGAAGTGCAGACCCGTGGTCGGTTCGTCCAGGATGTAGAGCGTGCGTCCGGTATCGCGTTTGGAGAGCTCCAGCGCCAGCTTGACGCGCTGCGCCTCGCCGCCTGACAGTGTCGTCGCGGCCTGGCCTAAACGGATGTAGCTTAAGCCTACATCCAGCAGGGTCTGCAGCTTGCGCGCAATCGTGGGCACGGCGTGCAGGAAGGCGTAGGCGGCCTCCACAGTCATGTCCAGAATCTGCGCAATGTTGCGGCCCTTGTAGAGCACCTCCAGCGTTTCGCGGTTGTAGCGCTGGCCTACACACACATCACACGGCACATACACGTCCGGCAAGAAATGCATTTCCACCTTGACCATGCCATCGCCCTGGCAGGCCTCGCAGCGGCCACCTGCCACGTTGAACGAGAAGCGCCCCGGCCCATAGCCGCGTTCGCGCGCCACTGGCACTTCGGCCATTAGCTCGCGGATCGGTGTGAACAGGCCCGTGTAGGTGGCCGGATTGGAGCGTGGTGTGCGGCCAATCGGGCTCTGGTCGACGTTGATGACTTTGTCAAAATGCTCGATGCCTTCGATGGCTTCGTGTGCCGCGGGTTCGTCATGGGCGCGGTAAATCGAGCGGGCTACCGCGGCATAGAGCGTGTCGTTGACCAGCGTGGATTTGCCTGAGCCAGACACGCCAGTGACGCAAGTGAAAAGGCCCACAGGAAACTCGACGCTCACGTCTTTCAGGTTGTGGCCCGATGCTTTGACCACGCGCAGTGCCTGCAGGTCGCCTTGCGTGGCCAGATGGTGCGCATTGCGCTCGGCCCAGGCCAGTGCGGCTTTGCTGGGCGCGCCTTTGGCCGCGACTTTCTTCTCGGCGGGCGTGGGTGCTACGGTAGGCAGCCAGGGCGTGCGGCGCTTGGGCACTTCGATCTGCAGGGTGCCCGCCAGGTACTGGCCAGTCAGCGATTCGGTGTTTGCTTTGACCTCGTCAAACGTGCCCTGAGCAATCACGCGCCCGCCGTGGATGCCGGCACCCAGGCCCATGTCGATCACGTGGTCGGCGGCACGCATCATGTCTTCGTCGTGCTCCACCACCAGCACGCTGTTGCCAATGTCGCGCAGGTGTTTGAGCGTGTCGATCAGGCGGTCGTTGTCCCGCTGGTGCAGGCCGATGCTGGGCTCGTCCAGTACATACATCACGCCGGTCAGACCGGAGCCGATTTGCGATGCTAGACGGATGCGCTGCGACTCGCCGCCGGAAAGCGTTTCGGCGCTGCGGTCCAGGCTCAGGTAATTCAGGCCCACATCGTTCAGGAACTTCAGGCGCAGGCCGATCTCGCGCACCACCTTGGCGGCAATCTCGCCCTTGGCGCCGTGCATCGTGAGCTGGCTGAAATAGGCATAGCTCTCGCGCAGCGTGCTGTGGCTGATTTCAAAAATCGCGCGGGCCTGATCACCCTCGCCAATCTTCACGTGGCGCGCTTCGCGGCGCAGGCGCGAGCCATTGCAGTCCGGGCAGGGCTGCGTGCTGCGCATGCGCGCCAGGTCTTCGCGCACCAAGGCCGAGTCGGTCTCGCGGTACCGCCGCGTCATGTTCGGCAGGATGCCCTCGAAGGGGTGTTTCTTGTTGACCTTTTTGCCAGCAGAGTTGCCAGAGTCCATCACATAGCTGAACTTGATTTCCTCCTCGCCAGAGCCGTACAGGATGACCAGTTGGACTTCTGCAGGCAGGGATTCGAACGACTGCTCGATATCAAACTTGTAATGCTTGGCCAGACTCTCCAGCATCGCGAAGTAGTAGCCGTTGCGCCGATCCCAGCCCTTGATGGCACCACTGGCCATGCTGAGCGTTGGGAAGGCCACCACGCGCGCCGGGTCAAACACCTCTTGCGCGCCCAGACCATCGCAGCTCGGGCAGGCGCCCACTGGCGAGTTGAACGAGAACAGGCGCGGCTCCAGCTCGGCAATCGAATAGCTGCATACCGGGCAAGCGAACTTGGCGTTGAATAAGTGCTCTTTCGGGCTGT
>JAYWAV010000003.1:0-2729 GCA_043782015.1 Rhodoferax sp.
TCGGCAGGTCGTTCGCCGCCAAGGCGCCGGCCATGCAGGGCATGCTGGAGCCGGCATGATGAAACTGGCGTGATGAGACCATTGCGCCAATGTGGTGGAATCGACATCATGAACGCCAATGCCCCGCCTCTTTGCCAAGCTGCGGGCCGACCCTTCGCGCGGTTCTTCACGCCGCTGATCCAATCGCCCCTGCGCAACGCCATCACGGCGGCATGCCGCACGCCTGAGCAAGTCCTGATGCCGGCCCTGCTTGAACAGGCCCGCCAGACCCCCGCGCAGGCGCAAACCACGCAAGCCCTGGCGCGCCAATTGGTGCAGACCCTGCGCCATCAAAACCAGGCCGTTGGCCGCGCCGGCCTGGTGCAAGGCCTGCTGCGCGAGTTCGCCCTGTCCTCGCAGGAGGGCGTGGCCTTGATGTGCCTGGCCGAGGCCTTGTTGCGCATCCCCGACGACGCCACGCGCGACGCCTTGATACGCGACAAGATCGGCAGCGGCGACTGGCAGGCCCATGTGGGCGCCAGCCCGTCCCTGTTTGTCAACGCGGCGGCCTGGGGTTTGCTGCTGACCGGCAAGCTTGTCGGCACACACTCCGAGGAGGGCCTAGGCGCGGCGCTCAAACGCGTGGTGGCGCGCAGCGGCGAGCCCCTGGTGCGCAAAGGCGTGGACATGGGGCTTCGCATAATGGGCGAGCAGTTCGTCAGCGGGCAAACCATCGCGCAGGCGCTGGCCAATGCCCGCAGGCGCGAGCAGCAAGGCTTCCGCTTTTCCTACGACATGCTGGGCGAGGCGGCTGTGACGGCGGCGGATGCGGCACGTTATTTTCAGGCCTACGAACAGGCGATCCACGCGATCGGCAAAGCCTCCGGCGGGCGCGGCATTTACGACGGGCCCGGCATCTCCATCAAGCTGTCGGCCCTGCACCCGCGCTGCCAGCGCGCCCAGGTGGCCCGGGTGATGGCCGAGCTGTACCCGCGCCTGCTGGCGCTCGCCAGCCTGGCCCGCAGTTATGACATCGGCATCAACATCGATGCCGAAGAGGCCGACCGGCTGGAACTCTCGCTGGACCTGCTCGAAAAACTCTGCTTCGAGCCTGCCCTTGCCGGCTGGAACGGCATTGGTTTTGTCATCCAGGCCTACCAAAAACGCTGCCCGGCCGTGGTCGACTGGCTGATAGATTTGGGCCGGCGCAGCCAGCACCGCCTGATGATCCGCCTGGTCAAGGGCGCCTACTGGGACAGTGAAATCAAACGCGCCCAGGTGGGCGGCCAGAGCGACTTCCCGGTCTACACCCGCAAGGCGCACACCGATGTGGCCTATATCGCCTGCGCCCGCCAACTGCTGGCCGCGCCGGGCCAGATCTACCCGCAATTCGCCACCCACAACGCCCACACGCTGGCCGCCGTCTACACCCTGGCGGGGCCGGACTTCTACGCCGGTCAATACGAGTTCCAGTGCCTGCACGGCATGGGCGAGCCGCTGTACGAGCAGGTGGTGGGCGCCACGGCGCAGGGCAAATTGGGCCGGCCCTGCCGCGTCTACGCGCCCGTGGGCACCCACGAAACCCTGCTGGCGTATCTGGTGCGCCGCCTGCTCGAAAACGGCGCCAACACCTCGTTTGTGAACCGCATCGCGGATTCCCACATCGATATTGACACCTTGATCCAAGACCCGGTTCAGGCGATTGAGCAACTGGCCCTACAAAAAGGGCTGCCGGGTCTGCCGCACCCGGGCATCCGC
This sequence comes from Rhodoferax sp., assembly GCA_043782015.1. Classification (GTDB taxonomy): domain Bacteria; phylum Pseudomonadota; class Gammaproteobacteria; order Burkholderiales; family Burkholderiaceae_C; genus Allorhodoferax. The sequence goes on from JAYWAV010000003.1 coordinate 1,738, forward strand.
CTGCCTTCAGCGCTGTTTGGCCCTCAGCGCGTCAATTCCAGCGGGCTGGATTTGAACGACGAGGCGACCCTGCACGCACTGGCGCAAGGCCTGCAAGAATCCGCCCGGACGCTCTGGACGGCTGCACCCCTGGTAGCCAAAACCCCATCATCGCCATCGCCAATCCGTTCGGCTCAATCCGCAAACGCAGTGCGCAACCCCGCCGACCAAAGCGACCTCGTCGGCCAAGTGGTTGAGGCCGATTTGAATGATGTGCAATCCGCATTGCAGTCTGCCCAAGACCATGCGCCCTGCTGGGCGGCTGTGCCCCCGGCAACGCGCGCCAATACGCTGTTGCGAGCCGCCAACTTGCTGCAGGATCACGCCCACCCACTGATGGGCCTCTTGATGCGCGAAGCCGGCAAGACCGCCGCCAATGCCGTGGCCGAAGTGCGCGAAGCGGTGGATTTTTTGCGTTATTACGCGGCGCAAGTGATCCGTGATTTTGACAACAGCAGCCACCTGCCGCTGGGGCCCGTGGTGTGCATCAGCCCCTGGAATTTCCCGCTGGCGATTTTCACCGGCCAGATTGCCGCTGCCTTGGCCGCCGGCAACGTGGTGCTGGCCAAACCGGCTGAGCAAACGCCCCTGGTTGCCGCGCAAGCGGTGTGGCTATTGCACCAGGCTGGCGTGCCGCTGGCGGCCTTGCAATTGCTGCCAGGCCATGGCGAAACTGTGGGCGCCGCCCTGGTGGCCGACGCCCGCGTGCACGGCGTGTTGTTCACGGGTTCCACCGACGTTGCACGCCTGATCCAGCGCCAGCTCGCGCAGCGCCTGAACCCCGACGGCCAGCCCGTGGTGCTGATTGCCGAAACCGGCGGCCAAAACGCGATGCTGGTTGATTCAAGCGCCCTGGTCGAGCAAGTGGTGGCCGATGCGCTCAGCTCGGCTTTTGACAGCGCCGGCCAGCGTTGTTCGGCCTTGCGGATCCTGTGTGTGCAGGACGACATTGC
>JAYWAV010000004.1:0-2728 GCA_043782015.1 Rhodoferax sp.
GTGCTGGCCCGCTTGCTGGTCGAGCGCTCGGGCATGACCAACGTCTTCTTCTGCTCCACCGGCCTGGAAGCGAACGAAGCGGCGCTGAAGCTGGCGCGCAAGTTCGGCCATGACCGTGGCATTGAGCGCCCGGAAATCGTGGTCTACGAAAAGGCTTTTCATGGTCGCTCCATTGCCACGCTGAGCGCCACGGGCAACCCCAAAGTACAGGCCGGGTTCGGTCCGCTGGTCGAAGGATTTATCCGCGTGCCCATCAACAACATCGAATCGCTGAAGGCAGCCACCGAAGGCAACCCGAACGTCGTGGCTGTGTTCTTTGAAGCGATCCAGGGCGAAGGCGGCGTGAACCCCATGCACATGGATTACCTGCGCGACGTGCGCAAGCTCTGCGACGCGCGCAACTGGCTATTAATGATTGATGAAGTGCAGTGCGGTATGGGCCGCACCGGCAAGTGGTTTGCCCACCAGTGGGCTGGCATTGTCCCGGACGTGATGCCGTTGGCCAAGGGCTTGGGCTCGGGTGTGCCAGTCGGCGCGGTGGTGGCAGGCCCGAAAGCCGCGACTATCTTCGCGCCGGGCAACCACGGCTCCACCTTTGGCGGCAACCCGCTGGCGATGCGTGCCGGGGTGGAGACCATTCGCATCATGGAAGAAGACGGCCTGCTCGCCAATGCCGCCACGGTGGGCGCCCATCTGAAAGCCGGCTTGGAAGCCGCCCTGCAGGCGGAACTCGCCAGTGGTACCGTCAAGGAAGTGCGCGGCCAGGGCCTGATGCTTGGTGTTGATTTGGCCAAGCCCTGCGGTGCGCTGGTACAGCGCGCGCTGGATGCAGGGCTGTTGATCAGCGTGACCGCCGACACCGTGATTCGCCTGGTGCCACCACTGATCCTCACGCGAGCCGAGGCGGATGAGATTGTCGCCATCCTGTGCCCGCTGATTTTGGCCTTTCTGAAGGAAGCCGCATGACCGCGCCCTCTTCCACAAATTTCCGACCCATCCCGAGCACCCTGCCCCAGGGCGCGCCGCCGGTACGGCACTTTTTGCAGTTCGCTGATTTCAGCGCTGAGGAACACCTGTATCTGCTGACACGCGCAGCCTTCATCAAGGCCAAGTTCAAGCGCTTTGAGCGCCACCAGCCACTGGTGGACCGTACGTTAGCGATGATTTTCGAGAAAGCCTCGACACGCACGCGCGTGAGCTTTGAGGCAGGCATGTACCAGATGGGTGGCAGCGTGGTGCACTTGACCACCGGCGACAGCCAGTTGGGCCGCGCCGAGCCGATAGAAGACTCGGCACGCGTGATCAGCCGCATGACCGACATCGTGATGATCCGCACGTTCGAGCAAACCAAGATTGAGACGTTTGCCGCCCACAGCCGGGTACCGGTGATCAACGGCCTGACCAACGAGTTCCACCCTTGCCAGATCCTGGCCGACATCTTCACCTTTCTCGAACACCGGGGCCTGAACTCGGAGGGAAAGTTGAACCCGTCTTTCCTGCTGGGCAAGACCGTGGCCTGGGTCGGCGACGGCAACAACATGGCCAATACCTGGCTGCAAGCCGCTGCGCTCATGGGCTTTCATCTGCGCGTCAGCACGCCCGGTGGCTATGAAGTCAATGAGAAAGTAGCCTCTACCGCGCATGGAATGGGCGTAGGCAGCTATAAAACTTATAGCGATCCGATGGACGCGTGCGCTGGCGCAGATCTGGTTACCACCGACGTCTGGACCAGCATGGGCTTTGAAGCCGAGAACGCCGTGCGCCGCGAGGCCTTTGCCAAGTGGTGCGTCAACCGGGAGATGATGGCTGTGGCTGCGCCCGACGCGCTGTTCATGCACTGCCTGCCCGCGCACCGCGGCGAAGAGGTCGAAGCCGAAGTCATTGACGGGCCGCAAAGTGTGGTCTGGGATGAAGCCGAGAACCGCATGCACGTGCAGAAAGCGCTGATGGAGTACCTGCTGCTGGGTCGCCAAAGTTGACAATTTGCCACCGGGCCGCCCCTAGGCAAATTCGCCACCTCGGGGGGCAGCGACCCGCGCAGCGGCGGAGCGTGGGGGCCATATCTTGAGTGACTGCCAGACCTGTGGCGCCTGCTGCGCGTGTTTTCGAGTGGACTTCTCGGTCCATGAACTCGATGAACAGGGTGGTCAGGTGCCGTCGGGTCTGACTGTAGAGGTGACTTGCAACATGTCGCGCATGCGGGGTACGGATCACAGCCCTGTGCGATGTGCCGCACTCACTGGAAAAATTGGCAGCAAGGCCGGTTGCGGCATCTACGAATGGCGCCCCTCCCCTTGTCGCGAACTGGAAGAAGGCAGCGACGCCTGCAACCGCGCGCGCAGGCGCCACGGAATGCCAGCACTCTAGGTGCCGACGCCCTAAAAATCGACGATGCCGCCGCCGTCCAGCGGCATCAGACCCGACTGGATTTTCTGCTGCACCACCAGCTCGGCCAGCATCACGCTGGATTCATCGAGCCGACTGGCCAGAATACGCGCGATGTTGCGGTAGATGATGTGGGCGCTCTCGGGGATCGCATCAATGCGTTCGCGCTCAAAACGCATGGTCACGCTATCGCTTAACGCGGTCACCGAGGCCGTGCGCACATCGTTTTGCACCAGCGCCATCTCGCCAAAGCATTGACCGGTGCCCAAACGGGCTAGTTCCACCGTCTCGCCGTCCTTGTGCTTTTGTACGGTCACCTCGCCCGCGATCACCACATAAAACG
>JAYWAV010000005.1:0-2721 GCA_043782015.1 Rhodoferax sp.
GCGGCCTGGCGTGTGGGGTAACCCATATCGTGTGGAGGTGTTTGGCCTTGATTTGGCTCTGGCGCTGTTCGAGAACACGATGGACGGTTATTGGTCGCCAGAATTTGTTGCCAGCCTCTCTGACAAGCTGGCGGCTGAGGCTTACCGACTCCATTGCGAGACGCGCGCTAAGTTGCGATACCGAGGCATGCAAGAGCTGCGAGGGCGGTCTTTGGCTTGCTGGTGCCGCGTTGATGAAGCATGCCACGCTGATGTGTTGCTTCGCCTCGCGAACAGATAGACGTACAACGCTGAGCTAAGCGGCAGGCGGCCGTACCCGGACGACTGTCCGACTTGAGCGCCGGGTTAGGCTGGTGGAGAAACGGAGCGATGATGGCAAAACACAGAGTTTGCGTGGCGTGGTTTGAACAAGACGAGCCGAAGGAGCGCGGGTTTAGGGTGTCATACGACGACACTTGGCACGCAAGGATCAGGGCCGCCGAAGTGAAGGCTATGAACAATTGCGATGCGGCAGAAGGCGTAACCGTCTATTCAACATCGCTAGACGGAGAGACTACAGAGGGGTTCTGGTTGTGGGATGAATCAAAGCCTGGGTACGAATACAACGAACTTGGCTGACGCCGAAAAGGAGAAAGCATGGAACTGCTGAAAGACTACACCGATGCGCAAGTGCGCAAGCTGGCTGACGAGCCTACGCCGCCGCCACTGGCCGGCAAGTGGACGCTGACCGCGCCTGACGGCCGGACGTGGACTGCTGACAGCCCAATGCGATGTGTGAGCGTGGAAATGAACGACCGCGTTCAGCCGCTTGTGGCCCTAGCGCGCATCAGGCGCTCGCTGATGGATGATGAACTGCTGCCGCCTCCCGTACACGATGCGTTTGTGTCCATCGGCGCAGAACGCTTCTCCGATGGGCTTGGGCAGACGGCCGACAGTTTGGCTGCTGCTCAGCGGGCATTCGGTGACGCCTAACGATTGACATGAGCCGCATTTGCCGGCGAGAAGGAGTATGCAAATGAACGACTGTGGATTGCCGGCAAATGTCGGATCGATGGAAGGGTTAGGCGTCACCAACGAAGAGGAAGAATGATGAACCAAGAAGACCGGAAAGCCTGGCAGAAACGCTGCGTTGACATTGGGTTCACATATTGGCGAGAACCGGACCATCACGGTGTTACCTGCACGCAGGAACAGGCGGCACAGTTGCTAGCTGAATTGTTGGGCGTCGAAGTGGAGATTGACGTACCGGCTGGGCCTAATGCAGCGGAAGATTCTGAGCAATTTGAATCACCACAAACTGTTCACATGTACCCGTGATGACGCCTAACGTCTAGATCAGCGGCATGTACTCATGTCCGCTGGATCATGGGGTTAGGCGGCTAGCTGAACGAAGCAAAAGGAAACGACGATGCCGAAGCGAACGATTGAAGAAGACGCCCGATTTGATGCGTGGTGGGAACGCGAAGGCAAACACCACAACCCGTTTGACTTGCGGAATGCGTTCAGGGCTGGGCGTGCTGACGCAACGCTCCCGCCTTGCGGGTGCAGAACAGGCGAATGCGAAAGTAAGGCTGGCAAGCAGTGCCGCATTGCCGACGAAATTAAACACCACGGCGCACAGTGACGCCTAACGTTGTATTGAGCGGCGCGCGCACCGGCCTGGACGGAGCGTGACCATGCCGTTGCGCGTCCGCTCGAATACGGGGTTAGATGGCTTGGTGAACGAAGGCACAACTGCATGAACAAGGTGTATTTTGGTGACTGCCGCGAGACGATGCGCGACCTGAAGGCGCAGAGCGTACGCGTGCAGTGCTGCGTGACGAGCCCGCCCTACTTCGGGCTGCGCGACTACGGCCACCCCGGGCAGATTGGCCTTGAGAAGACGCCGGCCGAGTACGTGGCCGCGCTGGTGGAAGTGTTTGAGGGCGTGCGCGATCTGCTTGCCGACGATGGTGTTATTTGGGTGAATCTAGGCGACAGCTACGCCAGCGGTGGGCGTAGCACATACCGCAGCGGCGCGAGCGAGAACAAGGGGCAGGACGTGCAGAATGACATGCCGAGGCCGGTAGATGCGCCAGGAATCAAGCCGAAGGACTTGCTCGGCATTCCTTGGATGGTCGCATTCGCGTTGCGCGGCGCCGGCTGGTACTTGCGCCAGGACATCATTTGGCACAAGCCGAACCCGATGCCCGAGAGCGTGACCGACCGCTGCACCAAGGCGCACGAGTACCTGTTTTTGCTGACTAAGAACGAGCGGTACTTTTGGGACGCGGACGCGATGCAGGAGCGCGCTGTTGGACAAACCCTGCACGACTTGACAGGCCAGGGCTACGCGGCCCCAGGGCAGACACCGAACGCTGGCAACCGCAGCCGGCGCGACCGCTTCAAGCGCGACGACAGCAAGCACGCCGAAGTGATACCCGGCCAAGCCGTAGGAACGCACCGCCCCGACCGCGACGAAAGCGAGTACGACACCGGGATGCGCAACCGCCGCAGCGTGTGGACAGTGCCGACGCAGCCCTACGCCGGGGCGCACTTCGCGGTGTTCCCGGCTGCGCTGATCGAGCCCTGCGTGCTAGCCGGCAGTCGGCCCGGTGACGTGGTGCTCGATCCGTTCATGGGAAGTGGCACGACGGCTCAGGTGGCGCAGGCGCTGGGCCGGCAATGGATCGGGTGCGAACTCAATACCGAGTACGCGCCACTACAGCAGGCACGCACGGC
>JAYWAV010000006.1:0-2718 GCA_043782015.1 Rhodoferax sp.
CGGCCTGCCCACTTCACCCGCGACCGACCCATGTGCCCAGACCCCGCCCGCCGGTCGCTACCGAATAGACCGCGGGCGCGAAGCGTCGCAGCAATGCACCGAGGGTGATGGAGGCTGCAATCAGGGCCAGCGGCAACATCAGATAGGCCCACAGCGCCGGTTCGGGCAAGGGCGCAAACAGGCGCAGCGCCGGGTCAATCAGCACCGCCACCAGTGGCGCATGCAGCGCGTAAATCATGAAAGAGAAAGCACTGAGCCAGACAAACCAGCGCCGCGCCATGCACCAGCGCACCAGCCGATCCGAGCCAAACCACGCGGCGACCAGGCCGGAGAACACGGTGAGCTTGTGCAGATTTCCCATCAGCGGAAACACGGCCTGACCGATCAGCAGCGTATGCCCTTTGAATGCCAGCCAGGTTTTGAGGGCCGCAGCAGCAACGGCTACCAGCGCCCACGGCAACGGGCGCAGCCAGCGATTGGGTGCCTCGATGTTGAAGCCGGTCTTTTGCATCCAGATGCCAAGCGCAAAGAACAGCAGCCCTTCGCTTTCGATGAAAAACAGATTCATCGAAAACCACCAGGCCAGTGCTGCGACCCCGAAAAACACACGCTTTGCGATACGCCCGGTGACCCAGCGGGCCAGCAACGGATACGCCAGGTTGTAGATGAACAGCACGCGGATAAACCACAGCTGGTAAGGAACCGGACCGAGCAGCCAGCGTATCAGCCACTCGTTCCACGCGTAGTCATGCACAACCTGCGGCTCAGGCCGCATCTGGGCAATGCCGCTGTTCAAGACCCAGCCGCGCATGGTGGGGTCCGTCTCCATCAGGTAGAGCAACACCAGATGAAAGCCGCTCCACAAGAAGTAGGGAACGAGCAGGGTGCGCACGCGCTTCTTCATCCGCTCGCCGTGCGGCCGCGCGTCGTGTAGCGCGAACAGGAAACCCGAGATCACAAACAGCATCGGGATGCGAAACCGCAGCAACCCGTTGGACAGCAGGTACTGGGTGAAACTGACCACGCCCATGGCCTCTTCTGGCTGGGTCCAGGGCTGCAGATAACGCGGCTCCACGGTATAGCCATGTACAAACACCAGCAGCACCATGGACACAAATGCCCAAAAGCGAAACTTCTGGCTAAGGAGGGGGGAAAGCACCCTTGGGGCTGGCGTGTATGACATGGGATTAGCTTACCGGAGAACTTCCCGCAACTCTGCCAAAATCTGCCCATGAACGCCACCAACCTCACCGAATACGCGAACACCTTGGGTTCACAGGCAAAAGTGGCCTCCGCGCTTATGGCGCGTGCGCAGACAGCTACCAAAAACGTAGCATTGCGACGTCTGGCCACTTTGTTGCGGGAGAGCACTGCAGCGCTGCAGGTGGACAACGCCAAGGATATTGAACGCGCTGTTGCTGCCGGATTGGCAGAGCCGATGGTGGACCGCCTGAAGCTGACGCCCAAAGTGCTGGAGACCTGCGCGCAAGGCTGCGAGCAGCTCGCCGCGATGGCGGATGTGATTGGTGAAATCATTGGCATGAAGCAGCAGCCCAGCGGCATTCGCGTGGGGCAGATGCGGGTGCCGATTGGCGTGTTTGGCATGATCTTCGAGAGCCGCCCGAATGTGACGATTGAGGCGGCCAGCCTGTCGATCAAGAGCGGTAATGCCTGCATCCTGCGGGGGGGCTCGGAGGCGATTGAGTCCAACAAGGCGCTGGCCAAGCTGGTGCAACAGGCGCTGGTGGAAAGTGGTCTACCAGCAGACGCTGTCCAGCTGGTGCAAACCACCGACCGCGAACTGGTGAGCCAGCTGATTGCGATGCCGCAATATGTGGACGTGATCATTCCGCGCGGCGGCAAGGGCTTGATCGAGCGCATCAGCCGCGATGCCAAGGTGCCCGTCATCAAGCACCTGGACGGCAACTGCCATGTCTATGTGGACGACCCTTGCGACATTGCGATGGCCGTCAAGGTGGCGGACAACGCCAAGACCAACAAGTACAGCCCCTGCAATGCCGCTGAAGGCCTGCTGGTAGCACGGGGTGTTGCGGAACAGTTCCTGCCATTGATTGGGAGGGTTTATGCCGACAAGGGTGTGGAAATGCGGTGTGATCCGGCTGCACTGGCGATTCTTCAAACATCCGTTCGCCCTGAGCCCTTCGGCTCAGCTCAGGACAGGCCTGTCGAAGGGCTCAGGGCTTCGACAAGCGCAGCCCGAACGGGCGTGTTGACGCCTGCCTCGGAACAGGACTGGTACGAGGAATACCTGGCACCGGTCATCAGCATCAAGGTGGTGGAGGGGTTGGAAGAAGCCATTGCCCACATCAATCGCTATTCATCCCACCACACCGACGCGATCATCACACGCGACCACATGCATGCGCAGCGTTTCCTGCGCGAAGTGGATTCAGCCAGCGTGATGGTCAACACCAGTACGCGCTTTGCTGATGGATTTGAGTTCGGGCTGGGTGCCGAGATCGGTATCAGCACCGACAAGTTCCATGCCCGCGGCCCGGTGGGCATTGAGGGGCTGACGTCGCTGAAGTATGTGGTGCTTGGGGATGGTGAAGTACGCGCCTGAACTGGCTTTTTACACTAGCGGATTCATCGTCTTCAGGGCCTTGAACCTCCCGAAATCCCGATCCGCGCTCCACAGTACTGACACGCCATTTTCGAGACAGACGGCTGCAATGCGCGCATCATGAAACTGCCCAC
>JAYWAV010000007.1:0-7537 GCA_043782015.1 Rhodoferax sp.
GATCGTGAAGTCGCGGCGCACTGCGTCTTCTTCCTGCGGGCCCCAAACGTTGTCGCGCAGCACGCGGCCTGTGGAGTCGACCGCGTGTTTCATGCCCGCCAGTTCGCTCTTGCTTGTTTTTTCGTTGCCGGCGACTTGCTCGGCAGCGGCATTGTCGAGATACGCACGGAAGGTGGAGACTTCGATGACCTCATGCTCGCGGCCGCGGCCATAGACCACGTGGACGATGCGAAAGCGGCGACCGATGATGAAGGCGCGGCGGAACAGGCCCTTGACCTGCTCGGGCGTGGCGTTGGTGGCTACGTCGAAATCCTTGGGACGCAGACCCAGTAACAAGTCGCGCACCGCGCCACCGACGATATAGGCCTCGAACCCCGCGCCTTGCAGCGTGCGCGTGACGTTGATCGCCCGTTCATCGACGAGGGTCGGATCGATGCCGTGTTCACTGGCTTGCACCACCACGCGTTTGCCGAATTGCAGCTTCTTGCCGCCGGCGCTGGCCGGGCTTTTGCCCAGTAGTTTGTCGATGAATTTCTTGATCATGGGAATAGGTTAAGTATGCGCCACCCGCGCTCCAGAGCAATCTGGCGCAGCGCGGCGTCCGGGTTGGTTGCCACCGGCACGTTGACCCGTTCCATAAGGGGCAGATCGTTGATGGAATCCGTATAAAAAGTGCTGTGAATACCAGCCCAGTCCAACCCCCGATTGTGCAGCCATTGGCTGACACGGGTCACTTTGCCCTCCCGAAACGACGGCGTACCCCGGATTTCGCCGGTGTACCAGCCCAGCGGGCCGTCGGTTTCCAGCTCAATCGCAATCAACGCGTCCACGCCCAGCGCCGTGGCAATCGGCCGGGTCACAAATTCGTTGGTGGCGGTGACGACGACCACCGCGTCCCCGGCGTGCTGGTGCTGCTGCACCAGTTGCAGCGCCTGTTCCTGTATGCGTTTTAGCACCACGGCGCCCATGAAATCAGCGTGGGCAGCTATCGAATTAGTAGCACCCTGGCGGCGAATGGCCTCGGTAGAAAAACGGACATAGGCGTGGATATCCAGTGTTCCGGCCTTGTAATCCGCATAAAACTGGTCGTTCTTGCGGGCAAATTCTGAACCATCGGTCCAGCCCCGCTGGGTGGTGAATTCGCCCCAGGCGTAATCCGAATCGAAGGGGATCAGCGTGTGATCCAGATCAAAGAATGTGACCCCCACGCCTCCCGATGCGCGTGGTTCGGGCTTTTGCTGTGTCATGCGTTGTCCATCATCGATTTGATCAGCGGTATCGTGATCGCGCGCTTGGTTTGCAGGGCGTAGCCGTCCAGCAACCCCAGCAGCTCCATCAGGCTGGCGAGGTCGCGGGAGAAGCGGGTCAGCATGAAGTCCATCACCTCGTCGCTCAAAAACACACCGCGCGCATCCGCCGCCTGGCGCAGCACCGCACGGCGCTCGGGTTCGCTCAACGGGTGCAGGCCAAACACGTGGCCCCAGCCCAGCCGGGTGCGCAAATCCTCGCGCAGCTTGAGCTCCACCGGTGCCAGCTCGCCCGCCGCCATCGCCGGGCGCTGCAAGGCCTGGGCGTTGACGAACCAGTTGAACGCGGTGTGTTGCTGCGCCGCGGTGTAGAGATGCACATCGTCCATCAGCACCGCAGCCCACGCTTCGTTGAACTCAGGCGGCTCATGGATGCAAGCATCCAACCAACCGACGCGAGCGCCCTGCTCGCGCAACGCTTCTTGTGCAGCCTTCAGCAAATGGCTCTTGCCGCTGCCACCAGGGCCCCAGTAGTAGGTCGGTACAGGGGAACGGCTGGCCCCTTGCCCTGGCTCGCTGCTACCGATCCACAGTTCGAGATGGCGCAGTGCCTCGGTATTGGGGCCGGCGCAGAAATTGGCAACTGTCGGTCCAGTGGACAACCCAATGTCCAGCGCGATTTGTTTCATTGCCAAAACGCAGCGAAGGGCCGCCCCGAGCAAGTTTGCACCCCCTTGGGGGGCAGAGAGCTACACGCAGTGGGCGAACGTGGGGGCAACAAATTTAGCCTTTGAAAAGCTTGCTGTCCACATAGCTCACGCGCAAGCGCCGTATGCCCACCAGCAGCACGGCGCTGGCTGGCAGTGCGATTAGCACGCCGACAAATCCAAACAGTTGGCCAAATGCCAACAACGCAAAGATCACAGCCAAGGGGTGCAAGCCAATGCGCTCACCCACCAGGCGCGGCGTCAGGAACAGGCTCTCAACCACCTGACCCAGGCCGTAAACCACCGCCACCATGACCACCGCGTAACCCACGCCAGGGGCGGCTGCGAACTCCAGCAAACCGGCGAGCGTCGCCAGCACCAGCCCCAGACCAAAGCCCAGATAGGGCACAAAGATCGCCAGCCCGGTAAAGATGCCGATCGGCAGTGCCAAATCCAGACCGAATAGTGCCAGCGCAATACTGTAGTACACCGCCAGGACCACCATTACCAACAACTGCCCACGCAGGTATTGGCCCAGCACGGCGTCGGATTCGGCCAGAAAACTGTCAGTATTGGCGCGCATGCGCGGCGGAATCAGGGAGCGCATCTGGCCCACAAAGTGGCCCCAGTCCATCAACAGGTAAAACAGCGCCACCGGGATCAGGATGGCGTTGCCAATAATCGCAAAGGCCACACTGCCGCCCAGCTTGACCGACGCCATCACCGAACCGAGCGCGTCTTCGACGTTGGCATTCAGGTAGGTCATTACAAAGGATTTGATGCTGGCGAACTCCAGCGAAATGTGAATGCCCCATTGGGCCAGCCAGGGTTTGAGTGACTTGTTGGCGCTATCCAGTAAGGCCGGCAACTGCTCGCGCATCAGCGGCAACTCCTTGGCCAGAATGGGAACAATCAGCAGCACCACACCCAGCAGCACCAGCATGAAAAGTACCTCCACGACGATGACGGCCAGCAGCCGCGGGATGCGTCCACGCCCGAGGTCGTCTAGCCAGTCCACCACCGGCGTCAGTGCATAGGCCAGCACCGAGGCGATCACGAACGGCGCCAACACGGGCGCCAGCAGCCACAGCGCGCTGACCAGCAAGGCTGCGATGAGCGCCCATGCGCCGAATCGTTTTTGGGTGGAGGTGAATTGCATGGCCCGAAGGGTTTGTTGTGTCGAAGTTAAAATCTGGGCAAATTCTATAGGGCTCGGTCTATCGGACCGCCCAATCCACGCTCCATGACCCAATCTTCCTCCCCCACCCCCCTGTCCTATAAAGACGCTGGCGTCGATATCGTTGCCGGTGACGCACTGGTAGAGCGCATCAAGCCGCTCGCCAAAAAGACCATGCGTGAAGGTGTTTTGGCCGGTATTGGCGGTTTTGGCGCGCTGTTTGAAGTGCCCAAGCGCTACAAGGAGCCGGTGCTGGTGAGTGGCACCGACGGCGTGGGCACCAAGCTCAAGCTGGCGTTTGAATGGAACATGCACGACACCGTGGGTATCGATCTGGTGGCCATGAGCGTCAACGACGTGCTGGTGCAGGGCGCGGAGCCGATGTTCTTCCTGGACTACTTTGCCTGTGGCAAGCTGGACGTGGAAACCGCTGCGGCCGTGGTGGGCGGCATTGCCAAGGGTTGCGAACTGTCAGGGTGCGCGCTGATTGGCGGCGAAACGGCTGAGATGCCGGGCATGTACCCCGCGGGCGAATACGACCTGGCTGGCTTCTGTGTTGGCGCGGTCGAAAAATCCAAAATCCTGACCGGCAAAGATGTGAAACCCGGCGACGTGGTGCTGGGCCTGGCGTCCAGCGGCGTGCATTCGAACGGTTTCAGTCTGGTGCGCAAGTGCATTGAGCGCGCGGGCAGCAACGCCCCCGCCACGCTGGACGGCAAACCCTTCAAACAGGCGCTGATGGAGCCGACCCGCCTGTACGTGCTGAACGTGCTGGCCGCATTGGCCGCGCATCCAATCAAGGCCCTGGCCCACATCACCGGCGGCGGCCTGCTGGAAAACATTCCCCGCGTGCTGCCCGAAGGCACAGCTGCCCATTTGGAGAAGGGCAGCTGGCCGCAGACCGAGCTGTTCGCCTGGCTGCAAAAGACCGCTGGCATCGATGACACCGAGATGAACCGCACCTTTAACAACGGCATTGGCATGGTGGTTGTAGTGGACGCGGCCGACGCCGAAGCCACCGCCGCCACCCTGCGCGCCTCGGGTGAAGCGGTTTACACGATCGGCCGTATCGCGCCGTTGGGCGATACAGCGGCTGTGGTCGTCGCCTGAAATTTCGCGTGGCTAAAGTACCGGCCACTTCGGAAATGCTGCCCCCTACACAGGGGCCAAAGCCTCGCCTGCCCGCAACGATCTGGGCATTGGGCTTTGTCAGCCTGTTGATGGATGTGTCATCCGAACTCATTCACAGTCTGTTGCCCGTCTTCATGGTCACCGTATTGGGCAGCAGCATGCTCACCGTGGGCCTCATTGAGGGGGTCGCAGAAGCCACAGCCCTGATCGTCAAGATGTTTTCCGGTGCATTGAGTGATTGGTGGGGTCGGCGCAAACCACTCACGGTCTTGGGCTACAGCATGGGGGCCCTATGCAAACCACTTTTCGCACTGGCATCGACAGCGGACATGGTGTTTACCGCCCGTGTCCTGGATCGCGTGGGCAAGGGTATCCGCGGCGCGCCACGCGATGCGCTCATCGCGGATATAGCGCCGCCGTCGATGCGCGGGGCTGCCTTCGGACTGCGTCAGTCGCTGGACACCATCGGCGCATTTCTGGGGCCGCTGCTGGCCATTGCGCTCATGGTGCTATGGGCCAACGATTTCCGCGCGGTATTCTGGGTTGCTGTCATCCCCGCCGCACTGTGCGTCGCCCTACTGATCTTTGGCGTGCAGGAACCGGAGTCCAACCGCACGCGGGAACCCTTCAAGCTCTCACTCTGGGGGCATCGGCACGCGTTGCAAGCGCCGTTCTGGTGGGTCGTTGCACTGGGTGCAGCACTGACGCTGGCACGCCTGAGCGAGGCGTTTTTGGTTTTGCGCGCACAACAAGACGGATTGGCTCTCGCCTGGGCACCCATGGTACTGATCGTCATGAACGTGGTGTACGCCGGGCTGGCCTACCCATTCGGCAAACTCTCGGACCGCATCCCCGCCACACAACTGCTGTTGGGCGGTTTGGCCGTTCTCATTGGCGCAGACCTGTTGCTGGCTGCAGGAGGCTGGCAGGTATGGGCTGGAATTGCCCTGTGGGGGCTGCACATGGCCATGACCCAAGGCTTGCTCAGTGCATTGGTGGCAGGCACTTCGCCGCCAGAATTGCGCGGCTCTGCGTTCGGCTTTTTCTACCTTGCCAGCGGCGCAGCCCTGCTGGTCGGCAGTGCCGGGGCTGGCTGGATCTGGGACCTGTACGGGGCACCTGCAACCTTCTACGCTGGTGCCCTGTGCAGCGGGCTGGCATTGGTTTTGCTGATCATCAAACGCGCATCTATCGCTACATCCAGAAACACTTGCTAGGAAGTTTATAGCTGCCTACGCACGGTTTGACTGGACTTCCGGGCTTTTTTGCTCCAAACTCATTCTCCCCGAGACACTTTGGAGAGCGCAATGCCCATCATTGCCGTGATCAATCGCAAGGGCGGCAGTGGCAAAAGCACCGTCGCAACCCACCTGGCAGCCTGGCTGGCACGCCAGGGCACTGCCGTCATGCTGGGCGACGTGGACCGCCAACAGTCCACCAAGGCCTGGCTCAAGCGGCGTGACGCCGCACTCCCCGCCATCGTGCCGTGGGCGTTGGACCAAAAAAACGTTTTGCGCGTGCCAACGGGTGTCACCCACGTGGTGCTGGACACCCCCGGGGGCATGCACGGCTTTGAATTGGCCAAGGTCATCATGTCGGCCGATGCTGTGCTGATGCCGGTGTGTCACTCGATGTTTGACCGGGAATCTGCCGCCGCCTGCCTTGCCGAATTGCAATCACTGCCAAGGGTGGTTTCCGGGCGCTGTCAGTTGGCTGTCGTGTGCATGCGCATTGATGCCCGGACCCGGGCGGCTGAGAATCTGCAGAGCTGGGCAAAGGATCTGAAGGTTCCGTTCCTGGGCGCACTGCGTGAGACGCAGGTATACGTGAAGGCGCTCGATAGCGGCTTGACCGTGTTCGATCTGGGCGCCCGCGCGCAGCCTACCGATCTGGCGCAATGGGAGCCGATCCTGGACTGGGTGCGCCCTATCGCAAAACTGCCATCCAGGCCATTGCCTGTCCCCATCCCCGAGATACGGGTCGAACAACCCGAATCGTCCCAGTGGCCCCATGCGCCGCGCGCTGCCAGCCTGATGCCAGCCCAGAGCGGCCTGACACACGGCAATGTCTACGCAATGACCCGGCCTACGGGTACGTCCCTTTAGCGTCTAGCCCCAAGAGGGCCTTCCCACCTTGGGGCGGCCCGACGGTGCCCATTTCAGTCTCTCAGGCGTCGCAGCCCATCGAGTTGATCCGCCACCGCCTGCACATCCGTCAAGTCGCGGGCATGCAGCAGGTACTCCTCCAGATCGAGGATGGCCGCTGGCACCTGGCCCAACTCCGCATGCGCCAGCCCCCGATCGCGCAGCTCTGGCCACGACTCGGGCAACAAAATGATCAGCCGCTCCAGCACCGGCAGCATGCGCTGCCAGTCATTCTGGTTGCGATAAATTTCTTTCAGGTTGCGCAGCATGCGGGCAATGATTTCGCGTGGCGGTGATGTCTGCAGGTAAAGGCCCAGCGGGGCATCCATGTCATCGCTTTGCCCGCCGCCATAGCGAAATGGCTCCACCAGTTCGGCCAACTCCTCGCGGCTCAGCGAACGTCCGCTCATCGGGTCGATCAACACCTGGCCCATCGGCAGATTGACCTTGATCAGGAAATGCCCCGGAAAGCCGACGCCGCGCACTGCCAGCCCCAGCCCCTGGGCCAGCTCCATCCACAGCACAGCCAGCGAGATCGGAATACCACGGCGGGTGTGCAACAGCACGCTGATCAGACTGTTGTCGGGGTCGTAGTAATCGTTGACGTTGCCACCGAACTTCAGGTCCTGGAAGAAAAACTGGTTCAAGAGGCGCAACTTGTGCAGTGGGCCCGCATCGGCTGGCAGGCGGCGCATCAGGCGGGCCTGCAGCTGGTCCACCTCTTCCAGCACGGTCTCCACGTCCACCTCGGGGTACTCGTCCTGGGCCAGGCAGATGGCGGCTTCCAGCAACGCGAAATCGCTATCGTCCTGCACTAGCGAGGCGAAAAATTCCAGGGGAGTGGGCACATCAAACATCAGGTCCATGTCATTCCCCAAGTGGTGTGATTTGTTCCATTCAGCGACGCAAGAGCAGCCGCAAGTTTAGTCCCGTTGCCCGGATCGCCGCAAAATAGATAGCAGCACCGCCGATCACAAAGACGGCCAGCAGCCCGGTCCGATGCAGCTTTTCAGCCTTCAGAGCCAACCAGGGCACCGAGCCATTGGCCCACATCAGGAACACCGCCAACAGGGCACTGGCTGCAAGCACCTGCAGCGCAAACGGCCCCCAGCCGGGTACGGGCGTATAGGT
>JAYWAV010000008.1:0-7500 GCA_043782015.1 Rhodoferax sp.
TTGGCAGAGGAAAGCTGTTCGCCCACAGCAGTCTTTTGGCTCCTTACGAAGGTCAGGTTGTCGCTGGCCGCCAGTACATCGAAGTAGGCTTGGCTGACGCGCACGATCAAATCCTGCTCTGCAGCTTCCATCTGGGACTTGGCCAACTCAGTTTGTTTTTTTCCTTGTTTGTAGCTGGCCAGGTTGGCGGGACGGTACAGCGGCTGCGATGCGCCCAGGGTGTTGGTTTGGGTATTGAAGCTCTTTTCCGATAAGGGCTGCGGCTCCTGCGTCGTGCGCGTGAGGCTTGACTGCAGACCCACCGTCGGCAGCAGTAGCGCTTGAGCCTGATCGGCACGCGCCAGTGTCGCGTCGTACTGCGAACGGGCCGACTGAAACGCGGCGTCGTAACTACGGGCTGCGTTGTACAGGTCCACCAGGCTTTGCGCTTGCGCGCTGGCGGTGAATCCACCGCCCAATGCCATCAGCAGAGGTAGCAGGCGCAGGGAGAAACGGGGTGTAGTGCGGTTCATGGAGTTCTTTCTCAGGGCAAAAATAGGGTGGGTGGAATAAAGGGCCGGACGGTCAATAGCGGGCGATGGAGGGATCAAGTTCGACAGACCAGGCGTCGATACCGCCAGCGATATTGGCGACCGATGCAAATCCGTTCTGGCTCAGATACATTGCTACCTGCATGCTGCGGCCACCGTGGTGACACAAGCATGCGATGGGTTGCTCGGGGTCCAGTTCCTGCAGCCGCGCGCCCAGCACGCTCATCGGAATGGTCAGCAAATTGAGCCCAGTATTCGACACGTTGGCAACCTGCAGCTCGTGCGGCTCGCGCACATCCAGCACCAGGGGCTGCGTGTCGGCGGGCGCTGCAGCGATCCACTGCTGGAGCTGGCTGGGGCGGATTTGATCAATCATGGGTGTTCAGGTTTTTAGAACTGGAAGCGCGAATGTTCGGCAAAATTCTGCAGACGGGGCGCATTCGAGTCCCACGGGCAGGTGGTCTTGAAGTTGGTGGCGTTGGTGCGGGTAATCACCGTGGCGCGCATCACCGGCTCATCGCCCACGATGGCTACCAGACGCCCGCCAATGGCGAGCTGCGACATCAGCGCGTGCGGCACCTCGGCAACCGAGCCGCTCAGAATGATGGCATTGAACGGACCTTCAGATTCCAGCCCTTTGGCGCCATCGGCAACGCGCACTTCGGCGTTGTCGATGCCAGCAATCTGCAGGTTGTTGCGCGCCATGTCGGCCAGCGCAGGGGCAAGCTCCAGACTGATCACGCGCGCGGCGCGGTGGGCCAAGAGTGCGGCCATGAAACCGGAGCCAGTGCCGACTTCCAGCACCTTGTCGGTCTTCTTCAGCGCCAAGTCTTGCAGCATGCGCGCCTCCAGGCGCGGGGCCAGCATGCACTGGCCGCCTGGCAGCGGGACTTCCAGATCGGCAAACGCCAGCGCGCGGTGCGCGGCGGGCACGAAGTCCTCGCGGCGAACCACCGAAAGCAATTCCAGGATGGAGGCATCCAGCACATCCCAGGGGCGGATCTGCTGCTCAATCATGTTGAAGCGGGCTTTGTCAAAGTTTGCGCTGTTCAAATTCATCATATTCATACTCCAGAGGGGCTTCCTATCAGTGAACAATTCTACCGGGCGGGGTCTTTTTACCCGCCCACAACCGCTGCAGCCACAGGGCCAGATCGTCCATGTAACAGTACATCACCGGCACGACCACCAGTGTCAGCAGCGAAGAGGTAATCACGCCGCCAATCACGGCCTGGCCCATCGGCGCGCGGGTCTCCGAGCCTTCAGTCAGTGCAAAGGCCAGCGGCACCATGCCAAAAATCATCGCCAGCGTAGTCATCAGGATGGGGCGCAGGCGCACTTTGGCAGCCAGCAGCAGCGCCTCGCTGCGCAGCAAGCCGGGCATGGTCTGGCCGTTGGCATCGACCGTGTCTTGCCGCGAACGGATCGCAAAGTCCACCAGCAAAATTGCGTTCTTGGTGACCAGGCCCATCAGCATCACGACGCCGATGATGGAAAACATCGACAGCGTGGAATTGAACATCATCAGCGCCAGCACCACGCCAATCAGCGTCAGCGGAAGCGCCGTCATCAGTGCCAGTGGTTGGAGGAAGCTTTTGAACTGGCTGGCCAGAATCATGTAGATGAACAAAATGGCCATGACCAGCGCTGAGACGGCATAGGAAAAGGACTCGGCCATATCTTTGGTAGAGCCACTGAACTTGTAGCTGTAGCCCGGTGGCAACTGGATGGAATCCATCGCTTTCGTGATGTCTGCCGATACCTCGCCTGCCGAGCGGCCCGACACATTGGCGCTGATCGACACTTCACGCGTCAGGTCGCTCCGGTTGATCTGGTTGGCGCCGGTAGATTCCGTCACTGTGGCGACCTGGTTCAGGCGCACGACGCGGTTGCTGCCGTCCGCGTTGGTGCCCATTGCGAAGGGCAGCATGTTCAGGTCTTGCGGGCTGCTGCGCGACTGGGGTGCCAGGCGCACATTGACGTCGTAGGTCTGGTCATCCGGCGCGCGCCAGTTGCCCACGGTTTGCCCGGCGACCAGCGTGCGCAGTGAGGTACCAATTTGCGCGAGGCTCAAGCCGAGGTCCGACGCCGCATCGCGCTTGATCTGCACATCAAAGGTGGGCTTGTTGGGCTTGACGCTGGAATCCAGATCAACCAGACCCGGGATGCTGCGGATTTTCTCCAGCGCTATCCCTGTCAGGCGCTCCAGCTCGGGCATGTCTGCGCCCTGAATCGAAAACAGGATTTGCTTTTGGCCGCCCACAGAGTCCAGCAGACCGGTGTGCGTTACGGTGATGCCCGGCACCTGGCGTAGACGTTCGCGCAACACGACCGACATCTGGTCCACGCTGCGGCTGCGGGATTTGCGATCCAGCAGACGGATGTAGACGCTCGCGTACATCTTGCCCTGCGCGTTGCCGGTGTTGATCGTCGTCAGTGTGTAACGCACCTCGGGGAACTCGCGCAGGATGCCTTCCACCTGTTTGGCCTTGGCTTCGGTCGCTTCCAGCGACGAGCCCACCGGTGTGTAGAAGTTCAGCGAGGTTTCCGAGAAATCGGACTTGGGAACAAACTCGGTGCCCAACAATGGCACCATGAAAATACTGGTCGCAAAAATGGCTAAGGCCATCAACACGGTTTTGAGCTTGTGTACCAGCGCCCAGCGCAAGATGCCCTGGTAGGCATCAGCCAGCGCGTCGGTGGCACGGTCGAACCAGCCGGTCACGCGGCCAATGGTCTTGTCGTACCAGTTCTTCCGACCGTCCTGCGCTTGTCGGAGAATGCTGGGGTCGTGCCAGATCGACGACATCATCGGGTCGAGCGTAAAGCTGACAAACATCGAGATCATCACGGCGGCGACAATGGTCAGGCCGAACTCGTGGAAGAACTTGCCGATGATGCCGCCCATGAAGCCAATCGGCAAAAACACCGCGACGATGGACAGCGTGGTGGCCAGTACCGCCAGGCCAATCTCTTGCGTGCCATCTAGCGAGGCTTCATATGGCGTCTTGCCCATTTGCACGTGGCGCACGATGTTTTCGCGCACCACGATGGCGTCGTCAATCAGCAGACCCACACACAAGGAGAGCGCCATCAGCGTGATCATGTTGATCGTGAAGCCCAGCATGTTCATGAACAGAAAAGTGCCGATCAACGCAATGGGCAGGGTCAGCCCGGTGATTACCGTGGAGCGCCAGGAGTTCAGGAACAGGAATACGATCAGGATGGTCAAGGCCGCGCCTTCAATCAGCGTGCGGCGCACGTTTTCCACCGACACGCGTATTTGCCGCGAGCCATCCAGGATGGGCTCCAGCCGCACTCCCGGCGGTAACTGCTTTTGCATCACCGCCAGGGTTTTGGTCAGCCCATCCACAACCGCGATGGTGTTTTCGTCCTGCGATTTCTGCACAGACAGCAGCAGCGTGCGCTGGCCGTTGTACAGCGCCAGGCTCTCCACTTCCTGTGCTCCATCGCGGACGCTGGCGACCTGGTCCACCCGAATCGCCGCGCCGTTTTTGCGCGCCACGATGATGCGTCCGAAATCCTCGGGGCGCTGCATCCGCGCTTCGATCTGGACCACGCGTTCCTGGTTTTTGTCCAACAGGGTGCCGACCGGCAAATCCTGGTTTTCATTGCGCACGGCGTTGGCGACCTGGTCTGGCGTCACACCAAAGGCTTCCAGCGCTTGCGGGTTCAGGTAAATGTTGATCTCGCGTTTGGTACCGCCAACGATGGTGGCAGAGCCGACACCGCGCACGTTCTCCAGCCGCTTCTTGAAAACTTGATCGGCCCAGTTGGTCAACTCCACCGCACTTAGGGGTTTGACGGCACTGTTGCTGGTATCCGGCAATACGGCGACCGACCAGATCGAGCGCGCCGAAGGGTCAAAGCGCAATACCCGCGGTTCTTTCACCTCGGTGCGCAAAAGCGGCTTGATGGATGCGACTTTTTCGCGCACATCATCAGCGGCCTTGCGTCCGTCAATGTGCAGGCCAAATTCGATGATGACCACCGACTGGCTCTCATAACTGCGCGAGGTCAGTGCGTTGATACCGGCAATCGAGTTGACGCCTTCTTCAATCTTCTTGGAGACTTCGCTCTCCACAATCTCGGGCGAAGCGCCGGGGTAGTCGGTGATGACCACCACGACCGGGAAATCAATGTTGGGGAACTGGTCCACCTGCAGCCGCTGCAGCGAAAACAACCCGAGCACCACCAGCGTCGCCATCATCATGGTGGCGAAGACCGGGTTGTGCAGGCTGACGCGGGTGAACCACATGGCAAAAGTGCGAACAGGCCCTAGGGCTTCGCGGATACGGCCGGTTTCAGCGTGGCCGGTGTTCCGGCGCGTACCGTGCCGACCGAGCCTTGCAGCACCAGCGCGCCCGTGGCAATGCCTTGCACCGCCACCAAAGTGTCGCCCTGGTAGTCGCCGCGGTTGCCCGGTTGTACGGGCACATGTTGAACCTGACCATCGGTAAGCACTTGCACGTAAGGCTCGGGCTTGTCGGTGCGCACGCTTTGCAAAGGCACGGCCAGCGCGCGCGTGGTAGCGGTGGCCAGCAGGCCCTGGGCAAACAGGCCCTGGCGCAGGCCATCGCTCTTTTCCAGCGCCAGGTACACCAGCACCGCGCGGCTGCCTGCGACGGCGCTCGGATTGATGCGGACCACTTTGGCATTCAGCGCTGCCGTGGAGCCTTCCACCGTCAGCGTGGCGCGTTGCCCGACTTTCACGCCCAGCGAATCCGCGGCACCCAGGCTGGCTTCGAGCTCCAGGTGGCGCAGGTCGACCACTTCCACAATGCGCGCGTCAATCGATACGCGCTCGCCCGGCTGCGCCAGGCGCTGGGCAATCTGCCCGTCCATGGGGGAGCGCAGCACGGTGTCTTCCAGGGCCTTGTTGGTGACTTCGACGCTGGCCTGTGCGGCGCGGTAAGTAGCTTCCGCCGCGGACAGGCTGGAGATGGACGATTCGAGTGCGGTTTTGGAGATAAAGCCCTGGTCGACCAGCGAGCGGTTGTTGTCAAAGCTGCGCTTGGCAATATCGACCTGCGCCTTGGCCGCCTCGGCCTGCTGCTGGGCCTGTCGCGCACGCGCTTGCGACTCAACCGGGTCGACCCGGGCAATGGTCTGGCCGGCCTTGACGAAGTCGCCTTCACGCACCAGTAGGTTCTGCAATTCGCCGGCCACGCGCGCCTTGATGAATGCCGAGTTGGTCGCTTTCAGCGGGCCCGAAATCGGCAGCCCCTGGCTCAGCGGCAATGTCTGGGCTTTCCATACATCGGTGGTGGCCAGTTCTATCGCGGCGGGCGCCCCCTGTGCGGATTGTTGTGCTTCCAGCACGTCTCTTTGTGACTTGCGGCTGGAGATCGCCCGCGCGGCGCCGGCCGCGACAGCGACGACCACCAGCGCAAGCGCTGTCCATTTCAGCCAGGGTTTCATGGGGGCTTTCAAGATACGCTCATGCCATGCAGGATGGTGTCGAGCTGCGAATCAATGTATTTTTGTGGGTCCAGCGTGAGGCGTGCATCGCCGCAGGTGCCCAGCGAGTGTTTCCACATGCCCAAAAACAGCATCGGTGCCAGGATGCTGTATACACTGTAGGTCAGATCGAGGGGCCGGAATTCTTTGCGGTCCATGCCGCGCTGCAATATGCGGCGAATCAGGTCGTCGCCAGGCTGTATCACTTCGGTTTGGTAAAACTGCGCCAGCTCAGGGAAGTTACCGGCCTCGCTCATCATCAGCTTGGAAATGCCGGAGGCCTGGGTTGAACCCACCCGCTCCCACCAGCTGTGCATGCAGTAGCGCACCAGCTCGGCGCTGCTGCCTTCGTATTGCTCCAGCTCCTGCGCCCACTCCG
The DNA here is from genome assembly GCA_043782015.1 of Rhodoferax sp. Classification (GTDB taxonomy): domain Bacteria; phylum Pseudomonadota; class Gammaproteobacteria; order Burkholderiales; family Burkholderiaceae_C; genus Allorhodoferax. The sequence continues at coordinate 6,391 of JAYWAV010000008.1, forward strand.
TAAAGCGGCCCGAGATGTTTTCGCGCACCACAGCCTTGAAAAGCTCTTCCTTGCTGGAAAAGTACAGAAACAGCGTGCCTTTGGATACCCCTGCGCGTTGCGCCACTTCTTCCACGCGGGTGGCGGCATAGCCCTTTTCCACGAACAGTTCCAATGCGGCGGCCAGCAGTTCGCCCGGACGGGCTTCCTTGCGGCGTTCGCGTTTGGCGCGCACGGTGGCGGCGATCTCACAAATATTGAGCGAGGGGATCATAAATTACTGACTGATTGGTTAGTAATATAGCTTTTTTGTCCCTTTTCTGTCAATAAACAGACGACCAAACGCCTAAACACGGGCACCAATTGCAATATTGGGGGACAGGCCGATAGACCCCTTGGGCCAGCGCCAGAAAACGAGGGGCTTAAGATGCTGCGCAATGGATGTTTTGCAGGAGACGCAGATGGATGAAGCGAGTCAGGTCATTACCTTGGGTGGCGGCTGTTTTTGGTGCACTGAATCGGTCTTTAAGGAGGTACTGGGCATCACGGATGTGGAGTCCGGCTACAGCAATGGTCATATAGAAAATCCCAGCTACGAGCAGGTTTGCACGGGCGCTACGGGCCACAACGAGGTCGTGCGCCTGACATTCGATCCGAACCAGATCAGCTTGCGTGAAATCCTGGAAATCTTCTTCGTCATCCACGATCCGACCACACTGAACCGCCAGGGCCACGACACCGGCACCCAGTACCGCAGCGGTATCTACACCAGCAACGCGGCGCAGGAGCAGGTGGCTGCGGAGGTGGTGCGCGAACTGAAGGACAGCGGCATCCACAAGAGCCCGGTGGTCACCGAGATACTGCCGGTACGCAATTACTGGCCGGCGGAGGAGTACCACCAGGACTTTTTCGAGCGCAACCCCAACCAAGGCTATTGCATGGCGGTGGCTGCGCCCAAGGTGGCCAAGTTCCGCAAGACGTTTGCACGGTTGCAGAAGCCCTGATACGACCAGATACACGCAATCTGCAAAGTCGCGGTAAACGGTCTTTGCAGATCGGATAATCGCTTACCCTTTACCCGCTCCATCTTTCCGCTCCGTTTATCCGCTCTATGTACCCCGCCTTCAGGAG
>JAYWAV010000009.1:0-2696 GCA_043782015.1 Rhodoferax sp.
GCCTGATCCAGTGCCTGGCCATGATCCCCGGCACCAGCCGCAGCGGCGCCACCATCATCGGCGGCATGTTCCTGGGCCTGTCGCGCAAGGCGGCGACGGACTTTTCGTTTTACCTGGCCATCCCCACGCTGATCGGTGCGGGCGTCTACAGCCTGTACAAGGAGCGCGCCCTGCTGTCGGTGGCCGACGTGCCGCTGTTTGGCGTGGGCCTGGCGGTGTCTTTCATCAGTGCCTGGTTTTGCGTCAAGTGGCTGCTGAAATTCATCTCGACCCACAACTTCAACGGTTTTGCGTATTACCGCATTGCTTTTGGACTGGTGGTGCTGGCCACGGCCTACAGTGGCCTGGTGAAGTGGGCCGCCTGAGCTGAACTCAGGGCAGCATGTCGCGCAGCGCGGCTTCGATGGCCGCGGCAGTGGCGATGGGTTTTTCCATCGGAAACAGATGGCTCCCTTCCAGCATCGAAATGCGGCCTTTTGCGAGTTTTTCGGTCATGGCCATGCCGACCTGTTTCATCTCAGCCGAATGACGACCGCCAATAAAGGCCACCGGGCACTTGAGCGGGTGGCGGTGGATCAGCCGGTCCAGGTTGTCGGGCAGGGTGTTGTAAATGGCGGTTTCAATCTCGCGCTCAAAACCCAGCACACATTTGCCGTCGACCATGTGGGTGCCGTGGGTGATGTAGTCGTGCAGCACCTGCGGCTCCCAACGGGCAAACGCCTTTTTGCTGGCGAAGTGGGCCAGGGCCTCGTCCTTGCCGGCCCAGCTGTTGCGCCGCGAGCGGCTGACCTTGCCGGGTGACACAGAGCCGACCAGTTGCGTGCGTTTGATCACGCCCAGGGCGCCAGCGCGCCAGCCGCCCAGAATGGGGGCGTCCAGCAGCAGCACGCCCTTGACGCCATGGCCGCCGAGGTGGGGGTGGCGCGCAGCCGCCATCAGGCTCAGAAAGCCGCCCAGCGAATGCCCGACCAGAAAGGCCGGTTCAGCGGCCTTGGCAATTTCTTTCGCCGCAAAATCCGCCAGCTGCTGCACCAGGTGTGGCCAGTTGTTGCTGACCGGGTAGTTCGCGTCATGGCCATATTTTTCAACCGCCTTGACGGTGAAGCCGCGCGCCCTCAGGCTTTTGAACAGGACGCGGTAAGTGCTGGCGGGAAAGCTGTTGGCGTGCGAGAAAATGATCAGCATGGAGAGCGGGCGGGCTTCAGATCAGCCGCTCTTCCGGCGTGCGGATTTTCTTCAGCGGTTTGGCATTGACGCCCTCGGTCATCAGCGGAATGTTGGTCTGCTCGCCGTTCCACATCGGGTCTTCAATGCTGTCAAAAACCTCGCGCAGCTTTTGCCCCCAGCTGTTGTGCATCATCTTGAAGTAGGGGTTGTTTTCGTCGATGCACACCACCTTGTCGGTCTGAAAGCTGTTGACTTCATACACCACCAGATCCAGCGGCAGGCCGACTGACAAATTCGATTTCAGGGTGGAGTCCATTGACACGAGGGCGCATTTGGCGGCTTCGTCCAGCGGCGTGTCGGGCGTGAGCACCCGGTCGAGCACGGGCTTGCCGTATTTGGATTCGCCCAGCTGGAAGAAAGGCGTCTCCAGCGTGGCTTCAATGAAGTTGCCGGCCGAATAGACCTGGAACAGGCGCATCGGCTCGCCATTGATCTGGCCGCCAAAAATCAGCGAGACGTTGAAGTCCACACCGGCCTGCTTCAAGGATTCGGCATCACGCGTGTAGACATTGCGGATCGCCGCGCCCAGCACGCGGGCCGCGTCGAACATGCTTTTGGCGTTCCAGATGGTGATGGGGTCGCGGTCGCTGGACTCCTTGAGCTGCTCGATCTGCAGGATCTCGCGCACCGACTGCGAAATGCTCAGGTTGCCCGCCGACAGCAGCACCATGAAGCGGTCGCCCGGCTTTTCGTAGACGATCATTTTGCGGAAGGTGCTGATCTGGTCCAGCCCCGCATTGGTGCGTGAATCGGACAGGAAAACCAGCCCGGCATTGAGTTTGATGGCGACGCAGTAGGTCATGGGGAGTTGCGATGGTTGGGGGATGGTGTGCGGCGCGCGATACGGCATCAGGCCTGGGTGTTTGAATGTTAACGCAGGCAGGCGTGGGCACACCCAGCAGCTCGCACAAGTCCATGAAGTGCGCTTGCGCGCCCTGGCGTTCGTTCAGCTCGAATGCCGAGCCGCCGGGGCCCCATTTGGCGATGAATTGCTCCGGGGTCATCTGAGCTCTGTGAATCTGGCCTTCAAGCGTGGTGGCCGTGTTCGACTTCCCAGCCTTTACACGCCAGGCCCACGATGCGTGGCACGGGGCGGGCGCCAGTGCGGTATTGGCTGACGGTGCGGCGCGTCAGCCCGATGGCGTTGGCAGCGTCCGTCAGGCTAAGGCCATTGGCATCCTGCCAACGGCGGAAATAGACGTTTTCAGCCATGCCGGATTGCTCCAGCGCGAGTTCAATCACGCGGTCAGAGTCGAGTGAGGCGCCGCAATCCCATTCCAGCGTCCAGCCGAAATCTGCGACTTTGGCAGAGCGGAACTCGGCGGGCTTCTCAAGTGGTGCAAAGGCCTTTAACCGGCGCACTAGATCGGACAGGTTGACTTGCACCAGGCGGCCATCAGAATAAGTGGCGGCAAGGTTCATGCCTTTGCCGGTTTTGACGGACTCAAGGCGGGCGGCTTGTTTTTTCA
>JAYWAV010000010.1:0-2696 GCA_043782015.1 Rhodoferax sp.
TCGTCATTCCCTGGATGGTCACTGGGGGCGCCGACCGGGTGAACCTCGATTTGATCGAAGGCCTGGTCGCGCGTGGCCACGACGTGACCGTCTGCGCAACATTGACGACCGACCACAACTGGGAGCACGAGTTCAATAAGTTCACACAAGATGTGTTCGTGTTGCCCAACATCTTGGCCGCCAAGGACTACCCGCGTTTTCTGAGTTACCTGATCGAATCGCGCGGCATTGACACCGTGCTTATCAGCGCCAGTACGCTGGGTTACCAATTGTTGCCCTGGTTGCGCGCAGCCGCACCCCAGGTTGCCTTTCTGGACATGTGCCACGTGGAGGAATCGCATTGGCTCAACGGCGGCCACCCGCGCTTTGCTGTGGGCTATCAGGAACAGCTGGACCTGAACCTCGCCACCACCGGTCACCTGGCTGACTGGATGTGCGAACGCGGTGCCGAGCGGGCCCGCGTCGACGTGCTCTACACCGGCATCCGCACAAGCAAGCCCGGCATGCAGGTCCGGGAACGGGCCGCCGTGCGCGCCGAACTGGGCATTGCTCCCGAGGTGCCGGTCATCGTCTTTGCCGGTCGCCTGTGCCCGCAAAAGCGCCCGGCGCTGCTGGCGCAAATCCTCGGTGCGGCCAAACAGCAAGGCCTGCCATTTGCGGCCATCGTCGTCGGCGATGGTGAACTGCGGGGCGAGTTTGAAGATCTGCTGAAGAGCCTGCAACTGAAACCGCAAGTCCACATGCTGGGCGCGCAGCCGCACGAACGTTGGCTGGAGGTGCTTGGCGCCGCCGACATCCTACTAATGCCATCGCAATACGAGGGCATCTCGATCGCGCTGCTTGAGGCGATTGCCGCCGGCGTTGTACCAGTCGTCGCCAGGGTCGGGGGGCAGGCCGAAATTGTCGGCGCCGACGCCGGCATTCTGGTGCCCCACAGCGCGACTGAACTGCAAGAGTACGTTGCTGCGCTGCGTCGCCTGATCGAGACGCCTGATGTGCGCCGCCAAATGGCGCAGCAATGCCGCGCGCTGGCGACGTCGCGCCTGTCGTGGGACACCATGGTTACGCAGTTTCTGCGCAGCGTGGACAAGGCACACATGCTCCGCCTGGAGCAACCGCGCCAGTCCGTATCGCCGGGCCTGGCTCGCGAGCTGGCCAGCTCCGCGCTGGAGAACAAACGCCTGAGCGAAGCCGTCGACTGGATGTGGCAGCAGGGCGCTGGCGCGCGCAACCAGGCGCAACTCCACGCGGGCGAGGTCCAGGCGGCCACCCGGGTAGTGATGGCCATTCTCCGGTTGCGCGTGGTGAGTATGCTGATCCGCAACCGAGCTGTAAAAAGACTTGCCAAATGGCTTTTGGCCCGATTCTCCTGAGCCCTGGCGGCTTAAACTACGCGTTTGCCCTGTGGGGCGAGCGCTTCATGGCGAGCAGGGATAACTCATGAAAATTGTGGTGTTTGGCGGTGGCGGTTTTATCGGCTCCACCATTGCAGACCAGCTGTTGGCCCAGGGCCATGTGCTGCGCATCTTCGAGCGCCCGCGCATCCAGCCGTACCGCAAATTTGGCCCTCAAGAGAGCGTTGAATGGGTGGTCGGTGACTTCACCAGCGCCCACGATGTGAAGGCCGCCGTAGAGGGCATGGACGCCGTCATGCACCTGGTCTCCACGACCTTGCCCAAGAACTCCAACGACGACCCCGTGTACGACGTGCAAAGCAATGTCGTCGCCACGTTGCATCTGCTCGACGCAATGGTCGCGCAGGGCGTCAAAAAGATGGTGTTCATTTCGTCGGGTGGTACTGTGTATGGCAACCCCCAGTATTCCCCTATCGACGAAAAACACCCCACCGAGCCCCTGGTCTCCTACGGCATTACCAAGCTGGCCATCGAAAAATACCTGCACGTTTTCCATCGTTTGCACGGCATCAAATCCGTGACCTTGCGCGTCGCCAACCCGTATGGCGAGCGCCAACGCGTGGAAACTGCCCAGGGCGCAGTCGGCGTATTCCTGCACCGCGCCCTACAAAACATACCCATCGAGATATGGGGCGATGGCAGCGTGACCCGCGACTACATTTATGTTGGCGATGTCGCCAATGCCTTCGTTAAGGCCTTGCATTACCAAGGGCCCCACACCGTCTTTAATATCAGCTCTGGCACAGGCGTCAGCCTGCTGAGCTTGCTGGAGATGCTGGAGTCAACGCTCGGGCAACCCATTGCCAGAAACCACATGCCCGGACGTGCGTTTGATGTGCCGGTCAGCGTGTTGTGCAACCAGCTGGCCCGCACAGAGCTCGGCTGGGAGCCAACGACGGACATGTCGTCTGGTATTGCGCGCACTGCAGCCTGGATGAAAGCTACTCTGGGCTGATGAAATTCCTCCTCACGGCCCACCAGTTCTTCCCGGACTTTTCTGCTGGTACTGAGGTATTGACCTTGTCTGTGGCCCGCGAGCTGCGGTCTCGTGGCCACGAGGTACGCATCTTGACCGGGTACCCGTCCGCACAGCCACTGGAGGTCAATGCCCGGTTTGACGAATACGCCTATGAAGGCATCCACATCTACCGTTTTCACCATTCGTACACGCCTGCGAATGCCCACGAATCCAGCGTTGCCCTGGGGTACGACAACGACGTAGCCGCAGACTACTTCAGCCGCATTGTGCAGGCGTACCAGCCCGACCTGGTGCACTTCTTC
>JAYWAV010000011.1:0-2689 GCA_043782015.1 Rhodoferax sp.
TCTTGACGAGCGGGCTGTGACGCTGAAGAAGATCGACGAAATCGAAGCCCAGATGTCCAAGCAATGGTGGAAGGGCAAACAGATCGAAGGCACCCAGCAACCGTCGAATTTTCCGGTGGCCGAAGAGTCTGTCCAGAACGCGCCCTCTGTCGGGGCCGATTTTGCAGTTACCCAGGCGTCGGCCATGGCCGGCGAGCAACGCCGCGCTGAGGACTTCCCTGCGACCCGCATGAGTTCGTCCATCCGGGGTGATCTGGGTGCCGGAAAGACACCTGCAGCGACGCCGATGCGCCCGGCCGAAATGCCGGGTTCAGGGTTCTCGACGTCCAAGCTGTTTGCTGTGGAACTCAGTGATGACAATTCCGACCCTGACCTTGAAGAGGCCGCCATACGGTTCGCGAACGGCGACGATGCCGGCGCTGAAAGTGGCCTGCTGGACGCCTTGAAGGGCGGCGGCGGAAACGTGGAAGTATGGACATCAGCGCTGTTTGACTTTTACCGGGCGACCGGTCGGCAGGCGCGTTTTGAAGCCATGGCCCTGGATTTTGCCGAACGCAGCGGCCGGTCTGCACCGGCCTGGTTTTCAATGCCTGAGCAGCTGGGTCAAATACACGAAGACACTGCCGATGCGCCCTTGGCGGAAGCACCGCCAGACAAGGCGATCTGGGAGTGCCCTGCCGCGGTGGACCTTGCGTCGATGGGCGTCCTGCACCTGGCATTGGCGAATGCCCCGATGCCCTGGCTTTTGAACTGGAATGCGCTGACGCAAATTGAACCGAATGCGTTGCACAGCCTCGCCCAGCTTTTCTCAAACTGGTGTGCCCAGCGGGTTCGCCTGCGTTTTGACGGTGCGGATGTCCTGCTGAAAGTATTGCAAGCGGCCACACCATCAGGTCAAAAAGGCGTCAATACGCTGTGGTGGCGCCTTCGCATGGACGCGCTGCGCATCATGCGCATGCAGGATGAGTTTGAACTGGTTGCGCTGGACTATTGCGTCACCTTCGAGGTGTCGCCTCCCTCCTGGCAAGATGCCTATTGCGAATACGTGCAACCCCGTCTGGGCCGCACTGGGGAGTCTTCACCGGCAAGCCTTCATGGCGGCGGATATGTGGGTGGAGGGCGTCGTGCCAGCGATGGTGGACAGGCGCTGACTGCGCCCATAGGGCTGGAAGATGTGCCGGTCGTAATTGTGGAACTGGCCGGTGAGATCGCTGGCGATGCGGTCGAGGCGCTTGAGCGGCTCGAGGCTGGTCGTCACCAGGGATCCGGACGGCTCGTCATCTCCTGTGCCAAACTGATCCGCGTCGATTTTTCGGCGGCGGGCAGCATTCTCAACTGGGTCGCCAGCCGCGAGGAGGAAGGGTGCAATGTCCAGTTCCGCGAGGTTCACAGGCTGGTCGGCGCATTCTTCAACGTGATTGGAATCAACGAACACGCACGTGTTGTCCTGCGTTCTAATTAGCCCGGACGCAGCGCGGCAAACTCAAGTGCGCGCGGGCCCGTCGCCCTGACACGAATTGACCATGGAACAATTTCACGGAACCACCATCATCAGTGTGCGCCGCAAGACGCCACAGGGGGACCAGGTCGCGATTGGCGGCGACGGCCAGGTGACCCTGGGCAACATCGTGGTCAAGGGAACCGCGCGCAAGGTGCGCAAGCTTTACCACGGCAGGGTTCTGGCCGGTTTTGCCGGTGCCACGGCCGACGCATTTACCCTGTTTGAGCGTTTTGAAGCCAAACTTGAAAAGCACCAGGGACACCTGGTGCGCGCCGCCATTGAACTGACCAAGGACTGGCGCACCGACCGTGTGCTGCGGCGCCTGGAGGCCATGCTGGCCGTTGCGGACCTGGAAGCGTCGCTCATCATCACGGGCAATGGTGACGTGCTCGAGCCTGAAAAGGGCATTGTGACAATTGGCTCGGGGGGCGCGTATGCCCAGGCCGCAGCAATCGCCTTGCTGGAACACACTGAAATGTCGGCTCAGGAGATCGTCAGGAAATCGCTGGAGATTGCGGGTGAGTTATGCATCTACACCAACATGAACCACACCATTGAAACGCTGGACTGAGCCATGACGCCGCAGGAAATTGTTGCAGAGCTTGACAGGCACATTGTTGGCCAGAACCAGGCCAAACGTGCTGTGGCAATTGCACTTCGGAACCGCTGGCGCAGGCAGCAGGTCGAGCCCGGCCTGCGCGCGGAAATCACACCCAAAAACATCTTGATGATTGGGCCGACGGGCGTTGGAAAAACTGAAATCGCCAGGCGTCTGGCGCGCCTTGCCGATGCGCCGTTTATCAAGGTCGAAGCCACCAAATTCACGGAAGTGGGTTACGTAGGAAAAGACGTGGATGCCATTATTCGCGACCTGGCCGATGTGGCCGTCAAACAGACGCGCGTGGCAGCCATGAAAAAGGTGCGCGAGCGCGCGCAGGACGCCGCAGAAGAGCGCATTCTGGACCTCCTGGTACCAAGGGCGCGGTCCGACTCGACCGCCTTTCCCAATGAAGATCAGCCCGAGGGAGCCGCGCGGCAAGCGTTCCGCAAGAAATTGCGGGAGGGGCAACTCGCTGACCGCGAAATTGAAATGGATGTGGCCCATTCAGCCTCACATCTTGAAATCATGGGCCCGGCGGGCATGGAGGAAATGACCGAACAGCTTCGCGGCATGTTTGGCCAGATGGG
>JAYWAV010000012.1:0-2684 GCA_043782015.1 Rhodoferax sp.
CACGATGACCGCCGGTCCCTGGTTATGGCTTCGCTTGCGCGGCGCCAGCCCGGATCAGGGGGCCTGGGGTATTCGGCTGGCGGGCCTGGCGCTGGCAGCCAGTTCGGCCTGGGCGCTGTGGATGGGGCTGGTGCACAATTCAGCACCATGGTGCATAGCTCCATGATGCAACCCCCATTCAGCACCAGAGGAAAGTGATGGATATGGAAAATTCTGTTCACCCTGCGGAGGCACAGCGGTTGTCCGAGCTGCGCAGTTTTGACATTCTGGACTCGGCGGCCGAGCAGGCCTACGACGACGTAGTCAGTCTGGCGGCCTTCATTTGCGGCACCCCGATTGCACTGATTTCCCTGATTGACGAAGACCGCCAATGGTTCAAAGCCCGCGTCGGTCTGAATGCTATGGAAACGCCACGCGGCCAGGCCTTCTGCGCCTTTGCCATTACCGACCCGGACCGCGTCATGGAAGTACCCGACGCACGGGATGACAGCCGCTTTGTCAATAACCCACTGGTGATTGGTGATCCACAAATTCGCTTTTACGCAGGCGCACCGCTGGTCACTGCCTCCGGTGCAGCGCTGGGCACGGTGTGCGTGATCGACCGGGTGCCACGTACGCTGACTGAGGACCAATCCAATGCGCTGCAGGCACTGTCGCGTCAGGTGGTGCAGTTATTGACCCTGCGCCGCACCAACGCCGAATTGAAGATGTTGACCGATGCGCGAATGACACGCCAGCAAGAATTGGAGGAGCACGAGAAGCAACTTCTGGAACTCAACCAAGCGTTGAGCGAGCAGTCCCTGACCGACTCACTCACCGGCCTGAGAAACCGCCGTGCATTTGATCGCACTTTGGCCAATGAATTTGCCCGATCCTTGCGTGCGCGGTCGGGCCTGGCCATGCTGATGGTGGATGTGGACCACTTCAAAGCCTACAACGACCAGTATGGCCACCTGGCGGGCGATCAGGCGTTGCGTGCAGTGGCTGATGCCATCAAGTCCCAAGCCCGTGCCTACGACCACGTGGCGCGCTATGGCGGTGAAGAATTCGGCGTTGTCTTGCCCGATACCCAGGTGTCAGAGATGCGCGCAGCGGCCGAACGCATCCGGTTGGCCGTGCAGGGTCTGACGGGGTTACACCGCCCCATCACCGTCAGTGTGGGCGGCGCCATGTCGGACCCCGCTACATCTCCCATTGGGCTGGTGGACCGGGCCGATCAGGCGTTGTACCAGGCGAAACAAGGCGGCAGAAACCGGGTGCAAATCGCCAGCTGATTGCCCCCTGGCTACCAGGCGTTGGCCGGACTGGGATAATTCGTCCCATGTCTGTTGTTTTGCCGTCTTCTGGCCCCTCCCTCGCGAACGCTGTTACCAACCCATGGCGCATGTCTGTCGCTCCCATGATGGACTGGACGGACCGCCATTGCCGTTACTTTCACCGCCTGCTGAGCAAACACGCCTTGCTGTACACCGAGATGGTGACTACCGGCGCGCTGATCCATGGCGATGTGGCGCGGCATTTGCGCTTTCACGACGAAGAGCACCCGGTGGCGCTGCAACTGGGGGGCAGTGAGCCTGTCGATCTGGCCCAGTGCGCCAAGTTGGGCCAAGAGTGGGGCTATGACGAGATCAACCTGAATTGCGGCTGCCCGAGCGAGCGGGTGCAGCGCGGTGCGTTTGGCGCCTGCCTGATGGCCGAGTCCCAATTGGTGGCGGATTGCGTCAAGGCAATGGTCGATGTGGTGGACGTGCCGGTCACCGTCAAGCACCGCATTGGCATCGACAAGGATGAGAGCTACGAATTTGTGCGCGACTTTGTGGGCACCGTGGCCGAAGCCGGATGCAATACCTTCATCGTCCACGCGCGCAACGCCTGGCTCAAGGGCCTGTCACCCAAAGAAAACCGCGAAGTGCCGCCGCTGCGCTATGCGCTGGTGCACCAGCTAAAGAATGAGTTTCCGCACCTCACCATTGCCATCAACGGCGGCCTGACCACGACGGCCCAAGTCCATGAAGAGCTACAGCATGTCGACGGCGTGATGCTGGGCCGCGAGGCATACCACAACCCCTGGTGGCTGGCCGAGTGGGACGCCACGTTTTTCGTTCAGGATTCCGTTCGCACTGAACCTGCCGACGGGCTCACCCGCGCGTGGGTCGAAGAGCAAATGGTGAAGTACATGGAGCGGGAAGCCGCCGAGAACGGCACACCCTGGTATGCCATTGCCCGCCACATGCTGGGCCTGCGACACGGCCAGCCCGGTGCACGCAAATGGCGCCAAGTCTGGAGTGACCATACGTTAAAAGGCCACGCAGCGCACGCCGTTGCTGCGCAAGCAGCTATCAAAATGTGAGTAATTGGAAGCGGGGAGTCGCATATGGTGGTTCGGGTGGTACGTTTGGGTTCACAACGCACAAAGGACGAGGGCACGCGCATAGGCACGGTGCGCCGCCCGCCGCGCGGCGTGCCCAAGGCAGAATTTGCGTCCCAAAACTGGTATGACGTCTGGTACCCCAACCTGGCGCCCACGGCCGACACGATGAAGATGGGCCAAGAGGCCTCCACGCCTGCAGAGTGGGTGGCCTTTGTCAAAAAGTACCGCTCCGAGATGGCCACGTCCGAGGCAGACCGCACGCTGGATGTACTGGCCGCGCTGTCCCAGCACAGTAATTTTTCGGTAGGCTGCT
>JAYWAV010000013.1:0-7435 GCA_043782015.1 Rhodoferax sp.
GCAAACAGAACCTACTGGGAATCAGCAAGCGAGGAGACTCCTACTTGCGCTCCTTGATGGTTCACGGTGCGCGAGCGGTCATTTGCCACGCGCCACAAAAGCCGCAGTCCTGTGGCTGGATCAACGGTGTTCTTAGCCGGCGCCACAAGAACGTGGCGACTGTCGCACTGGCTAACAAGAACGCGCGCATTGTGTGGGCGCTGTTGGCGCATGACAGGGAGTTTCGATCCGACTACACGACAGTCAAGGCGACCTGAACCACCGTAGACCACCAGAAAAACAAAAACCAAGCAGGGAGAATAGAACCACGATTGCTCAAGCGATCATGAAGTAATGGCAAGACAGGTAAGACCGGGGTCGGCAAAACCCGAGAGTGACCGAGCACTCCAAAGTGCGTGATACCGATTGAGGAGCCGACCAGCGAATCCCATTAGGGACAGTGGCCAAAAGCCACAATGAAAGTCCGAATGTACGGGTGCAATCTATACCATCAAGCCAAAACCAAATGACCGCTTGGCATTACGGGAGCGTCCATGTACGGTCACTCACGTATGGCTGCAGTTGGCCCCCGAGCAGCTGTCGACGACAAAGCGGAACTACAGTGGCTGAAACTCGGCGCCTAAGAGCGGACATTGGCTATCGCTTGCGGAATGTCCTTAGACCGGCTGTCTTGCTTCACTTGAACTCATTCAAACGCGTTGATTGTGAAAGCGCCTGCGGCGTCAAAGTCTGCTTCAAAGATGGCGGTTAAACCCTTACGTACAGCATCTGCTGATTGTTCGGCGATCGCGAAAGAAGAGAACTCGGCCACGGCATCACCAGATGTCCATTGAACAGTAACAGCAGAACCACCAGTTAATTCAACCACTCCCTTAAGGCGTATTAGCGACGGTTTGCTCTGTGATATCCATCGTTCGAGCAAGCGTTGCAGGAGGTGGTAATCAAGCGCGCCTAAGGGTACGAAAAGTGACTTCGCATTGTGCGCGTGCTGGTGATCCTTGTTCAAGGGTGGCGTGGAAAAAGGCGGATTTTGCCCTATGCTTCCAGAAACTTGCGACGACAGCAGCGCCAACATTGTTGACGCGTTCAGGGACGCAGCACTGGAAGTGACCAACGCTGCGCCCGGGTTGAGTGCGCTTGCGATATCTGACAAAGCACCTTGCTCTACCAGGTTAGCTATATCCGTCTTGGTAAGAATAATCAGGTCTGCCGTCTTGACTTGCGATAAGGCTTCGGCACGGTGCTCCAAGGCTGCACGACCCGAGGTTGCACTCAATGTTGTCACTATGCCGGCCAGTTGGTAGCGCTCTTGCAGCAAACTGTCGGTTTGAAATAGCTTCAGGATTGGCAAAGGGTCAGCCAACCCGGTAGTTTCTATAAAAACAAGGCGGAACGGCTTGATTTTTCGTTCGAGGCGTGCCCGAAAGAGGTCTGCCAGGGCGTCGGCCAAACCCGGAAGTCCCGTGCAGCAAACGCACGCATTTTCCACCAAGGACGCAGCGTCAGCCGCTCCATAAAGAATGTGTTGGTCGAGCCCCACCTCCCCAATCTCATTGATGATGAGCGCGCAATCCTGTAGCTCCGGGCTTTTTAGCCACGAGCTGAGCAGCGTAGTTTTTCCGCTTCCCAGGTGTCCCGTCAACAAGTACACCGGAGTGCGTGGGCGTAGAGCGTACTGTGGCATTTCTTGGGTTTATAGTTCAGGTCATCAATCAGTCAGATCGGTAGCCCAGTCGCGAGGAAATGGCTTGAGCTGAGCCAATAACCAGCGGGACAAAACTCCGCAGGCTTTTTTTATTCAGGCGTTGCACCGGGCCCGCCAAGCCGACTGCGGCAATCACCGCACCGCTGGAATCTCGGATGGGCGCCGCAAGACCGCGCATGCCAATATCGCTTTCTTCATCATCGGTGGCGAAGCCTTGTTGCCTGACATCCTCAAGAATCTTGTAAAGCGACTTCACCCGAGCATTGGTTAAAGGTATGTTCGGCTGAGCTCCTTGCTGAACGATTCGTGCCAGCACCGCCGGTTGGCTAAATGCCAGAATCGCACGTCCCTCCGCAGTGTGAAAAGCTGGTTTGCGAAGACCCAAATAGGAGCGCATACCTATGGCCTGCGGGCTCTCGATGTTAAAGAGGTACATGATGTCAGACCGCTCCAACACAGCTAAATGCACGGTTTCATGCGTGCCATCGCGCAGCTTGTGCAGGAACGGCAGCGCTTCTGTCGATACATCCATCCGGCGACGTACCAGCGTGCCTAGCGCGAACAGGGACAAGCCGAGCATGTAACGGTCGTTGACGAGATTTTTTTCCAGGAAACCTTCGACTACCAAAGTGGACGTGAGCCTGTGAACAGTGCTCTTGGCAAGGTCCAGCCGCCTCGCCAATTCGGTAATGCCCAGTTCTGTCTCTTCTGCTGAAAACGCCTGCAACACCCGGAGCGCTGCGCCGACGGAGGATAGTCTGACTGGGTCTGCGCGAATTTTCTGGACGTTCGGTCTTGTCGGCTGCGATGTCGCCTCCTTTGGCTTCACGGCCATGGATTCACCGTCATGTGGACCACTCCCGACACGCCTCGCCCCGTGAGAGAGCGCAGCGCCAAATCAACATCGTCGAGGGCAAAAGCATGCGTGCTCATCCGGGTAACACCGTGTCGATCTCCAGCGATTAATTGCAATGCCATTTCGACCGACTGATAGCTGTGTCCGCGCATTCCCTTAACTGTCAAGAACCGGGCGATGATCATATCGCTATCGAAATCCGGAACCTTTCGACGCTTTTGGCCTGCAAAAATCACGCAGCCGCGTTTACGCGCAAGTTGCACCGCAGTTGCGACGGATTCTGTTCCGCCAGCTGCACAATCGACGACGAGATCTGCCATATGGCCGCCCGTCAGGTCCGCCACCGTTTCCAGCAGATCATCTGCTTCGATGTCAATCGTGTGGTGTGCTCCCAGTTCTCGGGCCAGCGCCAGACGACCTCCGCTGGCATCACCCGACAGACCTGTCACGATAATTTTTGCAGCGCCAGCTTCCCGGGCTGCAACTACACAAGCAAGCCCTTGCTGGCCTGGGCCTTGCACTACAACGCACTGTCCGGGACCCGCGCCGCCGTGCAGGTAAGTCCATTCAATGCCGTTCGAGAGCGGCAGAGCGAGCGCAGCGTGCTGGGCTGAAACATTTGGTGGAACCTTGTGAAATACCGTGTTCAGGTGAAGATACTGGTATTGGCTGAACCCCCCCCAAAGTCCTGGAGCAATGTTTAACGCCGTCGCTCCATAACGCAGGCCTCCAAGTCGCCAATCTGTTGCATCACACAAACGAAATTCACCGCTTCGGCAAAAATCACAATGACCGCAGGGCAGATACTCTTCCAGCGCAACGAAATCGCCCTCTTTAAGTCCCCATTTCTGAACGGCAATCTGACCGATCTCCTCAATGTGACCCACTGTTTCATGACCCAGGATGACGGGGCCGCGACTGGATGGAAGCTGCTGATAGTAAGCAGCATCGCTGCCGCAAACCCCGGTCGCGGCTATGCGCAGCAAGCCCGAGTTTTCAGAACGCGCCGGCCTGCTGAACTCTTGCAGTTCAGTTTGCTCGGAGGCAACCGCCACAGCGGCACGAAAACGCTGCATCACCTATTCCCAGCTATACGGAGGCATGCGGTTTGCCAGGCTCTGCGCGAAGCGCGTCTTTGGCGGCTTCGCTGAACGACAACTCCCGCTTTAAAAGTATGGCGGCTGACCGGACACGCTGCACCTCTGGCTCGGTGCCCGGAGGACGCTCACCTTTTTCGGCGAGCGCCTTCGCGGCTTTCATCAGCCGATGTCTGGCCATGATTAAGCCGTTGTCCGTTGAGGTGAGATTTTCACGGGTTCGGTCCTGAATGGCGCCCATGCTCTCCTGCAATGAGGCATCCTGCATGCCTATGCCTTCGATTCCACTGAACGTTGCGCCAGACTTCTGGGCTGCCCGGTCCATCAAATAATCATTGCTACGGTTTTGTAGGGGAACGTATGTGCCCGGAACATACTTCACATGTATACCTTTTCCGTCCTTCATGGCCTGAACCTCACGCTCGGTGAGTGGGCGATTTGGATGGTAGTCAAAGCTCCATGTCCAGTTGTTCTCGTCATCGATAGGGACCCAGAAATGGCCATGGACAGGATGATCACCGCGGGGCGGCACCATGGTAAAGCAGGGCAAGATCCATGGCGTGATACGCCAATAATACTGATCGTCTTCGGCATTTCGTCGAACACCTACATAGAGCCCGCCCTCAGTGTCTACGACATTAAATACGGGCTTTAAATCATTCGCGTTGTACTGGTTGCCTTTAGCTCCCTTGAACAAGGGGTCCGAGTTCAAGCTGCCGCTGTGTAGCCAGGACACATGACTGGAGTCGATCCCCCCTTCAAGCGCTTGAAGCCAGTTCGATTCCTGGAGGCGCTTCGACATGAAACTTTGGTTCGCAGGCACGGTGGCGAATTCGAATTCAGGTGGCGGCGGCTGAAATTCCGGTGGACCCATGTAAATCCAGATCACCCCGCCACGCTCGAAGAGTGGATATGACTTGAGTTTGATTTTTTTACAGAATCCGCTTTCTTCAGGCTCTGACGGAACGTCCACACACTGGCCACTTACGTTGTATTTCCAGCCATGGTACGGGCATCGAATGCCGCCTTCTTCATTGCGGCCGAACCATAGGGATACCCCTCGGTGTGCGCAAAACTCATCCATCGCGCCAAGCTTTCCGCTGCTATCACGAAATGCAATCATTTTCTCACTCAGCAGGTGTAAGCGCACTGGCGGGCCGCCCGCCTCGACCAGCTCTTCGGAAAGTAATGCTGGCAACCAGTAACACCTGAACAGATTACCCATCGGAGTACCCGGTCCGGTTTGTGTCAGAAGGTCATTCTGTTCTTTTTTGAGCATATTGAAGTCCGCGATTGTCGGTGGTTTGATTCAGTGTTCCGCATGTAGGAACACTGTTCCCTTATGTGGAATGATGATAGCATTTGCAAAAATTCAAAGGCAACCTAAAAACATGAGCTCTAATATGACTCAGTCAAGCACTCAACTTGACCTCTGCAGCGTCGAAGACGTCGCATCTGGCCAGGCCCTGAAGGTAGATGTTGAAGGCCTGTCCCTGGCTGTGTTCAATCTTGAGGATGGGTATTTTGTAACCGATGATCTTTGCACTCACGGCCCTGGCTCGCTCTCGGAGGGCTGCATTATTGGAGATGCGGTCGAATGCAATTTCCATAACGGCGTTTTTGATATACGCACAGGGGCGGTTCTTGCCCCGCCTTGCATTACCCCTCTCAAGACCTATCCGGTTTTTATAAAAAATAATAGGGTAGTCGTCGCAATATAACCCTGCGCGCAAGGGACTGACTCTTTCCGTAACAGGTGAAACCTTTCTGGTGCACAACGGACTTGCCACGGCATATTTGACAGGAGACAACAATGACTAAAAGCAAGTGCGTGCCGCAGCAGAGCGTTGGACTGCAAGACGCGATACGCGATTTCGGGCCACCCCTACCATCGCGTCGCAGAACGCTGGCGCTTGTGTTTGCATCAATGGCTGGATTGTGGCGGACTGCCTCCGTCGCACAAACAAAACTGGAATGGCCGCTAAGGCCCGTGAAGATTGTGGTCCCCTATTCCGCTGGCGGAAGTGCCGATACCCTTGGACGGCTGATTGCAGATTACCTCAGTAACGCCTACAAGCAACCCTTCATCATTGAAAATCGCGGGGGTGCGGGAGGCACACTGGGCTCCATTGCGGTCTCAAAAGCTCCGCCCGACGGCTACACACTGGTTTTGTCGGGCATAGGCTCGCATGTCATTGCGCCGCAGCAACTGGGCAATGGGATGAGTCCGATGAAAGACTTCACGCACCTAGCCTTGCTGGGCGGGCCTCCATCGGCACTGGTTGTCAACGCCGACCTTCCCGTCAAGGACATCAAGGCGTTTATTGCCTACGTTAATTCGACGCCTAAAGGACTGAGCTGGGGGTCACCCGGACTGGGCACCCATGCGCAGCTCATTGGGGAACTGTTCGCCATGAGCAACAAGTTGAACCTTGTGCATATCAGTTACAAGGGCGCGGGGCCCGCCGTGATGGATCTTTTGGGTGGCCAGATCCAAGCAGGGTTCATGACGTTGCGTTCAGCAAGCACTCATATCCAGAGTGGGAAGTTGCGCGCACTCGCTTTGACCTCCGCCCAACGCCTGAAGGACCATCCCGATGTACCAACATTTGCGGAACTAGGTTACCCCCAATTGACTGCCATCACCTGGTTTTCAGTTTCAGGGCCTGCGGGCATGCCAAAAGCCCTGGTTACCAGCCTGAATGCAGAAATCCGCAAGGGCTTGCGTACCTCGGCTATCAGGGAGCAGCTCGCCGCAGAGGACATGGAAACGCGGGATCTTGACCCGGAGGCGTTCAATCAGTTTTTTAGTTCCGAAATTGAGAAGTGGAAACCGTTGGTGCGATCTCTTCAACAGCCAAAATTGTGAGAAGAATCCTTGCCGACGGGTCTCCAGCGCTTGTCCCAAGACTGGCAAATCGGAGGAACACGTAGTTCGGCGAAAAGTCTGGAAACGCGGTGCAGGTACTCGAACTCTTCGTTGCTGATGGGCTGAGGAAAATGTCGAAGTGGCAAAACGTGTCGTTTTGGGCTGGCATCACGCTGGCCAGCGTTTTTGGCACCAACATGGGCGACCTATATGCGCATACAAGCAGAAGTTTGCCGATATGAGAATTCCCTGATTCCACCCGACTTGAGAACAGAACGGCGCCTTCATACGACGAGAGGCTGAAAAATTGCCTTAGGTTGTTCGCAAAGGCAAAGTAGGATCGAGAACGTTCGATTGAGAATCTGTTGAGAAAAGGAATTTCTATGAATGATTCAAGTGAAATTTTTAAAAAAAAGCGGATGCTTGCAGACGCGTTATCGATGATGGAGGCGGCGCAGATTATCGATTTCAACGGACATTTCAGCGCTCGTATCGGCGATGACAGCATGTTGATCAATTCAGGCGCATCAGTTCGCAGTGCGATAACTCCGGATGACATTGTGCAGATTGATCTGGATGGCAACGTGATTGGCGATGGCCCAGTCCCGCCGATGGAGTTCCATATTCACGCTTCCATATACAGAAGCCGTCCTGATGTGGGTGCGGTTGCTCATGCCCATCCAATCTGGTCCACGTTATTCAGTAGTGTGGGAAAGAAGGTTGAGCCGGTCATCATGCAAGCTGCGATGCTTGGCCAAATTCAGCAGTTCGACCATACGGCGTCGATCAATACAAAGGAGCTTGGCGATGAGGTCGCGGAATGCTTGGGTAAAAACAGAGTCGCCCTACTCAAAGCTCACGGCGCCGTCATTGCTGCGGAGGGGATATTGGAAGTGTTTGTGCTTTCG
>JAYWAV010000014.1:0-2679 GCA_043782015.1 Rhodoferax sp.
GCAGCGGCACGCAAACCAAGCCTCCAAGCAAAAGACAGCCGGCCTGGCGGCTGCGCGCCGATATTTTCCCATCAAATCGGCCTCTAGCCCTCGTCCATAATGCACAGTTAGCTACTAATAAAATAGTAAACGACATGCTGCAATGGCATGACCGGCGGCTCGGCCTGCAACAGCAGGATGTTGAAGAATCCGTAGGCGACTTCCCGTTGAAGCGCGCCGACGGCTGCTTCACCTACCAGCTGGCCGTGGTGGTTGACGACGCGGCCCAGGGCATCACCCACGTGGTGCGCGGCGAGGATTTGGCTGACAACACGGCACGCCAGATCCTGCTGCAGCGCGCGCTGGGCCTGCCCACACCGGACTACCTTCACACGCCCCTGGTGCTGGACGCCAATGGCGAGAAACTGTCGAAACAAAATGGCGCGCTAGCGCTGGATACCGAAAACCCGCTGGCCGTGATGTCAGCGCTGAATGCGGCAGCGCTTGTGTTGGGCCTGACGTCAACTCCCGTGCTGGCCTCCACGATATCGGCAGCGAGCGTGGCCGGGGCCATGGCCACCTGGGTCAATGCGTGGCGTCACCTTTACCGCAATTCATAGCCTGCAAAACACCGCTCAATCAGTGCAGCAATGCGTGCCACGCGTTGTCGATGCAGACGCTCGGGCTGTCACCCGTTCGCTTGCACCAGCGCAAGCAGCGCGTGAAACGCAGTGGCGCTAAATAGAGTGCCAGCAACGTTTGTATGACGTACACTGCAATGCCATGACACTGGAGAATTAACCCATGTCCACCGCCGAAAAAATACTCAATGTTCGCCTGCCAGTCGAGCTGCATGGCCAGCTTGAACAACTGGTGCAAGCCACGGGCCGCAGCAAAAGCTTCCTGACGGTTGAAGCGCTTAAAAGCTACGTCAAGCAGGAGCAATGGCAGATTGCTGACATACAGGCTGGTCTGGAAGAAGCCGATCGGGGTGAATTTGCGACAGCCAAAGAGGTGCGTGCGGTGTACGCCAAATACGGGCATTGAGCGTGGATGTCCGCTGGACGCGCAAGGCGCTTGAAAACCTGGACCAAATCGCCGCCTACATTGCGCAAGACAATCCCACACGTGCCAGCTCATTCATTGGCGAAATCAGGGAAAAGACCGAGCTGCTGGCGGCGTTCCCTGGGCTGGGCCGCCCGGGACGGGTGCCCGGCACGCGTGAGCTGGTGGTGCACGACAACTACGTAGTGCCTTACCGCGTCAAAGACAACGTCGTGCAGATCATTCGCGTGCAGCACGTTGCCCGGCTGTGGCCCAAGCAGTTCAAATCATGAACGCCACGCAACTGCGGGCCCACTTGATTCGTGAGGTCGCCCAGTTACCTCGGTAGTATGGAGCTATCGATAGCCAGCAACATTTTCGCGCACCAGACCTATAAAAAAGAGAGCTATAGATGCCAGCGATCACGGGAGGACTGTGCGCCTCTGGATGCCGTGCTCGCATGGGTCGCGGCAGCACCGGCGGCGCGCGCAGCGTTGGTGGCATCTGAAATCGACATTCTGGAAAAAGTCAAAAAAATTGACCCCAATCTTTCAGTCTTGGAGGACGACAAGAGTGTTTTTAAATTTTCAGAGTTAGCCTCGCAATTGCTGGTTCTTGCTCCCGACAAAAAACCAGTACTCGCCGCGTTCAACCAGAACTTCTACCCAAGCCATTACTCGGGTAGCCTTAGTGAGACCTTGGGACGCTTCCTTCCGGTCCTTCAGCAACTTTCCACCGGCCAGGACATGGAGGTTGCCACTTGGGCAATGGAAAACATTCAATTGATTCGGCGCAGAAGTGCTGAGGATCGCGAAGCGGAATCATTGCACGAAGAACGATTCGAATAGACTCTATTCGGACGGTTCGCCCGCAGTGGGAATTGCGCCTTGCGCTCGAATTGGAGTAAATCGAAGAACACTAGTTCGGCAGAGTTAGCCGGCTGCTGATTGCTGTCACACGTCCCAGGACATTTGGAGTTTGGCGGGCTGCAACCGCCCACATGCTGTTCGATGAAAATATTGTCTTTTCGATGGCTGAACTTATCTGGTGCATTTTTCGCGTCTTCTGCATAAGAAGTCCAGCGATCCTGGCCGCAGTTCATCCCTACAATCCGGAGCGTGAATCCAATACCCTCTCATGACACGCCCGTGGATGCCTTGAACGGCGCCCCCAGCGGCAAGCCGCCCGCCGACGTGGCCCATCCCAAAAACATCAAGAGTTTTGTGCGCCGCGCCGGCCGCACCACAGCCGGGCAGACCAAGGCGCTGGCGGCGCAGGGCCCGAAGTTTCTCTTGCCTTACTCGGACGATACTATTGATTTGATAGCTGCTTACGCCCATTCCACGATGGCTACAGGCCAAAATGACCAGCAAAATGGCCCTGGCAGTCGCCCTACGGTGCTGGAAATCGGCTTTGGCATGGGTGAGGCCACCGCAGCGATTGCCGCCACTTTGCCCGGCACCAACTTTCTGTGCTGCGAAGTGCACGAGCCCGGTGTCGGCGCCCTGCTCAAACGCATTGGCGAGCAGAACCTGATCAACATCCGCATCATCGCGCACGACGCGGTTGAGGTGATAGACAACATGCTGGCGCCCGGCTCGCTGGACGGCGTGCACATCTTCTTCCCCGACCCCTGGCACAAGAAGCGCCACAACA
>JAYWAV010000015.1:0-2672 GCA_043782015.1 Rhodoferax sp.
CGCGTCGGCCAGATCCGGTGCTCTCGGACCTGTAGGTGCCGCCGCCGCTTTGGCATAGCCCTGCAGCGCGCGCTCCACGGCGGTGGGGTCCAGCAGCGAGAAGGCGGATCGGCAGTGCGGGCAGGCGTGGTCTTTGCGCAAATCCACCGGCGCACCGCAGCCCGTGCAGTGGATCACCTGGATGCGTTGCGCAAGGTCGTTGACCTCAGCGCCGGTGAGCTGTCGCACAAAACCCTTCTCAATCATGAACGAAGAAAACGCGCTGAAGCGGCCATGCCCAATGCCACAGCGGTAGGTGATGTAGCGCCCGCTGCGCACCACATCAAAGCCTTGCGTCAGGCCGCTGTTGCAATGCGGGCATTGCAGCTTCTCGGCCAGCGGTTGTCGCGTGTCGTCGCGGTGCTCGTACAGACACTTGAACAGCTCTGCCACCGCGGCGGGCGAGAGCTTCAGGTTCTCCTGCGGGTCAAACCAGATGCCCTGGCAGGAAAAGCAGATGTCCAGCTCCACGGTGCCGCCGTTCACCGCATTCACGCCTGGCAGCACCTGCTGGTCCATGGCCGACTTGCAGGAGGGGCAGCGGGCGCGTTTGGCATTGGAGGGGGGCATGGGGAAAGGAAAAGGGCTGTTGAAGCCGCCATCCTAATGGGTGCCAGATGGCAGGATTTATATTTAATATGTATAAAATATTTGACTATAAGTATTAAAAACAATACATTAAGTCCATATTTTTTGACTTAAAAGGTTTGCGCCATGTCTTTCCGTGAAAAAAGCGATTGGCTCAGTCTGATCTCGCTGTGCTTGCTGGGCATCTACTTTGCCGAGATCGCGCGGGGTCTGATGGGCGGCTCGCACCCTGGTGGCCCGTACTATTTCACGCTGTTCTGGGTCTTGGTCGTGGTGTTGATCGTCATTCAGGTGGTGACGCACACGGTTCTGGCCATCCGCTCGCCCAAAGACGCGCAAACCCCGGTGGACGAACGCGAGCGGCTGATCCGCCTGCGCGCCACGCGGCCTGCCTACTATGTACTTTTGGGCGGTGCGTTTTTGACCATTGGCACCATGCACATGGGGTTCACCGTATGGCAGTTTGCGCACTGCATCCTGTTCTTCATCTGGATTGCCGAGCTGGTGCGCTACGGCATGCGCCTGTACTTCTTCCGCCGCGAAGCCTGATATGAGCGACGCCCCTCTCGCCATTTCCAACACCATCCGCAAGCTGCGCTTCGCGCACGGCGAGATGACACAGCAGGCGCTGGCCGAACGCATTGGCGTCACGCGCCAGACCGTCAATGCGATCGAGCTGGGCAAGTACTCGCCGTCGTTGGAAGTGGCCTTTCGCATCGCGGCGGTGTTTGGCAAGCCACTGGATGCAGTGTTCCAGTACCAACCTGCAGACAGCGCATAAGCCTCCCACTAGAATCGTCCCCAGACTCTTGATGACAGTGCCTGCGGCACTGGTTCAACACGTCGCGGAGACTTTTCAGATGAACCGTTTGAATGCAGGCATTGTTGCCGTCGCGTCGCTGGCGGGCGGCTACATGGGCTACAAGCTCACCGGCGGATGGATAGGCGTCCCGGTCGGCGCCATCGTGGTGGGCTATACAGGGTTCAAGCTGCTGGCCGGAGAGTTTGTATCCGCAGTCATCGCGCTTTTTTTGGGTGCTCTCGCGCTGTTTTATTTCATGGTCACTGGCGTGCCACAGATCTCCAGGGAGGCGCTGCCACGGTCTGGCGACGGCTTTACCAAACCCGCCATCGAGTTTGATGCCAATGCGCCTGCAGTTACTGCCAGTGGGGCTGCATCGTCCAGTGTTGCGGAGCCAACGGCCATGGTGCAGACGAACAACGGCAATGTGCTCAAAGACTGCACAGACTGCCCGGAGCTGGTCACCATTCCTGCAGGCAATTTCTCGATGGGAAGCGGCGCCGGCACACCGGGCGCAGACGCTTCCGAAAGTCCGTCGCATGTCGTCACCGTCAACAGTTTCCTGATGGGGCAAGACGCCGTGACGCGCGGGCAGTTCTCGGCGTTTGTTACGGCGGCCAACTACCAATCGGATGCGGAGCGCCTGGGTGGCTGCATTGGACTCGCGGGTGACACTTGGGAGTTCAAGCCAAAAATCACCTGGCGCAGGCCCGGCTTTGCCCAGGACGACGACCACCCGGTGGTGTGCGTGACCTGGAATGATGCCAACGCTTATGTGAAATGGCTGTCGACCACGACCCGGCAAAAATACCGTTTACCCACCGAGGCGGAACGCGAATATGCGACCCGTGCCGGTTCCAATGGCGCCTATTGGTGGGGCAGCAGTGCAACCCTGGAGCAGGCGAATTTCCGCGATGATGCGCCCGGTGTGAACAACATCAACAAGCGGCCATCGCGCATGGCGACCGTATCTGTCAGGCAGTTCGTTGCCAACCCTTTTGGCCTGTACCACGTGCACGGCAATGTCTGGGAATGGGTGCAGGACTGCCAGCACAACAACTACCAGTCGGCTCCAGTGGATGGTTCAGCCTGGGCGAGCAACTGTGTCGGCAAACGGCGCGGCGCACGCGGCGGCGGCTGGGCGGGCCCTGCAGCCGGTATGCGCTCGGCCCAGCGCACCTGGTTTGAGCCCGATCTTCCGTCGTACTCCGGTGGTTTCCGCGTGGTGCGCGAGCTGCCGAAA
>JAYWAV010000016.1:0-7397 GCA_043782015.1 Rhodoferax sp.
GAAATGCGCGCCAAAGGAGCTGACCTGGTTGTGGCGATTTCTCACGGTGGGCTCGACAGTTCGGCCTACCTGCCGTCAATGGAAAACGGCAATTGGCACTTGGCGCAAGTCCCCGGTATTGATGCCATGCTGATCGGGCATTCACACCAAATTTTCCCAAACGCGACGAGCACAGCGCCACAATTTAACCTGTCTGGCGTTGACAAAGTCAAAGGTTTGGTCAACGGTGTGCCCACTGTAATGGCTAATTTTTGGGGCCAGCATCTTGGCGTGATCAAGCTCAACATGACTTACAACGGTTCGGCCTGGGTTGTCGACAAAACCAAAACCATTGTTCAGGCGCGCGCTGTTAAAAACGCTGACGGTACCTTTGTGGCGGCTGATGCTAGCGTGGCCGCGCTGATAGAGCCGGAACACCAGGCCACCATTGCGTACGTTAAAACGCCGGTGGGCACGTCTAACTTTGGGCTGTCGAGTTACTTTGCTGATGTGGGTGACGTCACGGCCATCCAGGTGGTCAACCAAGCGCAGGCAGACTACGTTAGCGCGTATGTGAAAGCCAATTTGCCGCAGTTCGCTGCGCTGCCGGTGTTGTCGGTCAGCGCGCCGTTTAAAAGCGGTTTTGCGGGCGGCCTTGACTTTACCGACGTGTCCGCAGGTAACTTAGCCATCAACAATACAGCTGACCTGTACTTGTACCCGAACACGGTGTACGCGGTGAAAGTCACCGGCGCTGACATCAAAAACTGGCTGGAGACCGCTGCCAAGCGCTTTAACCAGATTGATCCCGCCAAAGCGACCGATCAAAACCTGGTCAGCTCCTTTCCTGGCTACAACTTTGACATGTTCACCACGCCGGATATGCAGTACGAGATTGACGTGACCCAGCCGCTCAATAGCCGCATTAAAAACCTGACCTACAAAGGTGCAGCTTTATCCCCAACGCAAGAGTTTATTGTGGCCACGAACAATTACCGCGCCGGGGGTGGCGGCAACTTTCCGGGTATTGACGGCACAAAAACGATTTACGCGTCGCCCGACGCCAACCGTGACGTGCTGATTTCATACATCAAGGCGCAAAAAAATCTGACGCTGACTGCCAATGGCGCTGGCCGAAGCTGGCGCTTTACCAAAGTGACCACCGCTGGCAAGGTGACCTTTGCATCGGCGCAGGGCAAACTGGCTTTGGCGCAAACGGCGGGCATTAACAACGTATCCGTGCTGCTGGCCGACGATGGCTCGGGCAAGGGCTTGTCGACATACCAGATTGATCTGAGCCAATGACCGAACAATTGGCGCAAAACACGACGCCTATCCCAGCGCAGCGCCCGCGTTGGATAGAGATCAAACGCCTCGGCCTGGTTGTGGGTTTGGTGCTGCTCTGCGCCGCTATGGTTGAAATCGTCGCTCAGGGCTACCGCGCCAACACCGCGCAACCGCGTGGTGCCGACACAGCCGAAGCAGGCACGCCGGCAACATTGCCCGATGCCCAGGTTGACCGGCTTCGCATGGCCGCGGCGGGTGGCCGCGATGAAGCGGCGCTGGTTAGCTTGCAGCAGGCGGCTCAGGCCGGTAACCTGTCAGCCATGCGAGCGGTGGCCAGCGTGCTGCTGCCCAGCATGCGGAAAACGGACGTTCTTCAGGGTTTGAACTGGGCACAACTGGCAGCGCAAAAAGGCGACAGTGGCGCGCAATATTTGCTGGGCAAGGCATTGTTTGACGGTAATGCCGCGTTACCTGCAGACCGGCACCGAGCGCGGGCATTCTTTGAGAACTCAGCGCAGCAAAAGCATCCCCAGGCCGCTTATTTTTTAGGCTTGATCTACCAAAACGCTTACGGCGTACCGGCTGATTTGGCGCAAGCAGCGCAGTGGTTTCAGAAGTCGGCAGACTTGGGCAACCCCAACGCCATGTTCATGTTGGCTAATGCCTATGCGGCTGGAGCTGGCGTGCCCACCGACCAGGCCCGTGCTGTACAGCTTTACCAAGCTGCTGCGGACCAAGAACACCCGCTGGCTGCACAGGCACTGGCCTACGCCTTGCGCGACGGTTCGCTGGGGTTGAAGCGCAACAGCAAGGAGTCTCAAGAAATGATGGTTGAAGTCGAGCATGCACTGAAACACCCTCGACCTGTGTTTTAAGCGGTTTCGGCGGGCGTCGTTGTCGAGCTGGGATTGTCATGTTGATGTGGATCCGCAGTATTGGCGCCGACTGGAATTGACTCTCGGTGGGTCAATATCCAACCGGCTGCTGGCATCCTGCCTCGTTACCCCTTCGCGACTGAAGGCGAACACCTGTTCAATTGCGCTAAATACGCACGCGGCAGAGCAGCCCTCTTCGGCCGAAAACTAATCCCCGTACTGTCCACCTTCATGATCCGTTCGACCCGAAAGATGCGGAAAGCCCCGCGAATGCAGCACCAGGCCAGTACCACCAGCATGTTATCGAAGTAGACGATGGCCAACGGCCAGATGACTCTCGCGGTACGCTCGCCGCCCTTGTCCGTGTAGGCAATCGCCAGAGCCTCTTCGCGCCAGCAGCCCTCGCGAATGACCCGCATATCCGGCAACGTTGAATAGCGCTCCTCGAAGCGATGGACCTGAGACACTGCGTGAAGCAGGTGCTGTTGGCCCACCGAGGGTAGTGTTGCCGCCACCTTGCCCAGCACGGCAGCAGCTGCAGTGGCCAATGCGGGGTCGCCCATCTGGCGCACTTCAGCCAGGCCCAGTACCAATGCTTCGATCTCAATACGGGTGAACATTTGCGGCGGTAGAGCGCCGTTTTCGAACAGGCAATAGCCATAGCCGCGCTCACCGCCGATCTCGGCACCCGCTATGCGCAGACTTTCAATGTCGCGGTAAACCGATCGTACCGATACACCAGTCTCATGCGCTAGCGTTGCGGCCGTGACAGGTACAGGCAACGAGCGCAGCGCCTGTAGTAAGCGAAAAAGACGATCAGAGCGAGCCATTGAAGGGCGGTAGGTACTGACAGAAATTGGCAGTTGCGCTCGCTAGAGTAGCACCAGCTGTTTACCCACAGCTTTACGCCGTGGATGTCCCTGGCGTGAATACCAAGCTGAAGCACCAACCCAGGAATTCCCTATGCCTATCCATGCTGTTACACACGTCAACCTTCGCGGCCAGGCCCGCCAGGCACTAGAGTTTTACCAATCTGTCTTCGGTGGCCAGATTGTCATAGTCACCTACCAAGACGCCGGAAACGTCCAGGATCCAATCGATACCGATCATGTGATGTGGGGACAGGTGGTGTCCAGCATGGGGTTTCGCATCATGGCCTATGACGTGCCCGCTGGAATGCCATGGAACCCCGGTGAAATCCCCTTTTTTGTCTCAATTCGCGGTGAAGATGCCGCCGAAATCACCGTCTACTGGAACAAACTCCTCGCGAACGCCACCATCGTGCAGCCACTCTCGCCAGCGCCATGGGCGCCCCTCTATGGCATGCTGAAAGACTGCTTCGGCGTCACTTGGGTGCTGGATGTGGCGACACCGTACAAGCCGGCCTGACAGGGCCAAGCCGAGCCTTGCTAAATCATCGCCGATCCGGTTTTCTCCGATGGCACGCGAACCTTTCGGGCATGGCTACGATGCCATGCCGACATCGTAACTGAGCTGATGGTGGGATTGCGGTGTTGCCGCCAGCCTATCAGAAGCGACTGCTTACGCAGGTGAAGCTCACGTTCGAGTTTGTCGGCGTTCAGCACGAAATTACCGCATTCCAAAACCACCTTTTTGGGCTGGCAGCTGCCCGCTGTCGCGGCCGGGCAGTATCATCTATTTATCTTTTTGTGCTCCCCAGCCTTCATACGTCGTGATAGACCCTCAGCGCGCGCACCTCTGCGACCCAACCCCGGTGACCTGCCCCTTGGAACGTCAGTTCAATGAGCTGACGTCACGGTTGGTCAGCGCCCTGACCGCGCTTGCGCTGGTCATGCTGCTGTTCACGGCGTCCAGCCATCAGCACGCCAGTGCGTCTGAAGATCTGGCCTGTGCGGTGTGCACTGCCGTGTTTGACCAGGCCACCGACCTAATCACGCCAGCCGCCTTGCCCGCGCGCCCTGCCGAGGTGGTGTACCGGCTCGCAACAGGCGCCGTGCACCGTGCGTTTTACAGTGCCCAGACCCTGCTGCCGCGCAACTGCGGCCCTCCTGAACTGACCTGATTGAGCCCTGCCAACTGCGCGGCCCACAGCGCGCGGCTGCATCGTTGCCGAGCTGGTCTTTTGCGCTATGACGCCTTCTGTCAAGGCGCGTATTCAATCTTCATCAGGGGTTACCCATGCCTTGTTTTCAATTGCGCCCGGTGGCGCTGTGCGTGGCCAGCTTGCTGGCCAGCAGCACGAGTTTTTCGGCCGAATCCACTGCAACGCCTGCGGACGCGGCAACGGCACCTGCCGGCGCCACTGCCACCTTAAAACCGATCGACGTGACCGCCAAGCGGCTGCGTGATGCGCGGATTGAGCTGTCGCCGAAAATCGGCACTACGGTGTACTCCGTCAGCCCTGAGATGATCGAGTCGCTGGGCAAAGGCGCGGCCACCTCGTTCGACGACGTGTTGCTTCGCCTGCCCGGCGTGTCCAAAGACTCGAAAGCGTCCGGTGGCCTGCACATTCGCGACGACCATGGCAATGTGCAGTACCGCATCGACGGCGTGCAGCTGCCCGAAAACATCTCAGGCTTTGGCACGTCGATCGATACCCGCTTTGTCGAGCGGCTGGACTTCATCACCGGCGCCCTGCCCGCGCAATACGGCTTGCGCACGGCCGGCATCATCGAGATCCAGACCAAGCAGGCTGCCGTGGAGCCGGGCGGGCGCATCGGCGTCACGCTGGGCAGCCAGCACACGCTGGAGCCCAGCTTGGAGCTGTTCGGCAGCCGCGGCAACCTGAGCTATTACCTCTCGGGCAGCAATGTGTCCAACAGCAGCGGCATTGAAAACCCGCAACCCAGCCGTAACCCCGACCATGACCAGACGCGGCAAACCCGCAGCTTTGGCAGCTTGTCGTATTTTGTCGATGACGACACGCGCGTCGGCCTGCTGTTTGGCACCTACAACGCGCGCTTTCAGATCCCCACCAACCCGAACCAGACAGCCGGGTTTTCGCTGGCGGGCGTGAGCATTACGGCCACTGGCGTCAACACCTACCCGTCCATCCAGGTCAACGAACGGCAGCGCGAGGTCAACCGCTTTGTGGCGCTGTCGCTGCAACAGAAAATCGGGCCGCTGGACGTGCAAGCGTCGGTATTTCACCAGTACTCCGACCTGCGTTTTAGCTCCGACGCGGTGGGTGACCTGGTCTACAACGGCGTGGCGTCGAACACGCTGCGCGCCAACACTGCGGACGGCCTTCAGGTCGATGCCAGCTACGCTCTGAACACGGCCCACACGCTGCGTTTTGGCACGCAGTTCACCCGGCAAAAAACCGTCAGCGAGAACGCGGTCAGCGTGTTTGCAGTCAATGGCACCGGCGCACAAGCCAGCGATGTGCCGTTCACGCTGATCGACAACTCGGGCAAGACGGGCCGCCTGAGCAGCCTTTATGCGCAAGACGAATGGCGCATGTCCCCGTACCTCACGCTCAACTACGGCGCGCGCTTTGACCGCGTGTCGGCTTTCACCACCGAGCAGCAGCTGTCACCGCGCGTCAATCTGGCCTACAAGGCGTCACCCGCCACGGCGCTGCATGCGGGCTACTCCCGCTATTTCACGCCGCCCCCGCAAGAACTGGCGTCGCAGCAAAGCATCGGGCTGTACGCCGGCACCACCAACCGGCCAGAAGTGCCGACGTCCAACAACGTCAAGGCCGAGCGCTCGCACTACTTCGACGTGGGCGTGTCGCACCAGCTCATCCCCGAACTCACGCTGTCGGCCGACGCTTACTACAAGCGCATAAAAAACCTGCTCGACGAAGGCCAGTTCGGCCAGGCGCTGATCCTGTCGCCCTTCAACTACGCCACCGGCAACGCACGCGGGCTGGAACTCTCGGGCACCTACACCGGCACGCAGTGGGCGGGCTACCTGAACGTCGCCTTGCAGAAGGCGCAGGGCACCAATATCATCTCCGGGCAGTCGCTGTTTGGTGCCGATGAGCTTGCCTACATTGCCAGCCACGCGGTCAACCTCGACCACGACCAGACCGTCACCTTGTCGGGCGGGCTGAGCTACAAAATCGGCGCTACCCGATTGAGCAGCGACTTCCTCTACGGCAGCGGCTTGCGGCGCACTGCCGATGGCGGCACCCCCAACGGCGACACCTTGCCGCGCTACACGGTGGTCAATGCAGCGATCAGCCACACCTGGACGTCGTCCCCCACAGCCAGCGTGGAGGCCCGGCTGGTGCTGCTGAACCTGTTCGACAAAACCTACCTGCTGCGCGACGGCTCCGGCATCGGCGTGGGCGCGCCGCAATATGGGCCCCGACGAACGCTGTTTGTCGGCCTCTCGACGCGGTTCTAGCGTCTTCGCATCTAGCCTCGCTTTCCTGTTCAATCACGGTGATTTAACAAGCATTCAAGGATTTAGACGACTGGGCTGTATGCCGAAACCACTACCCGCCTATCAGTCACCATGCTAGGGTCAGCTTTTAACAAAGGAGACTGAGTCATGGGTTTACTCAATCTGATTGAAGAAGTAGCGGGCGCTGTTGTTGCAGTCAAGGCTGTAGACAAGCTTGATCCAAATGCCGGGATCCTGGCAGAAGGTATGGCCGCGTTTGCAGGCTACAAAGGCGTGCAAGCGATCAAAGAACACATGGAAGAAACATCCGAGAGCGCACCGCCGGCAGCCTGACCCGCCTGGCCCTGCCGAAGCGTGGTGTATTAACCTGCCTTCAGTCTATGCCTGCCGCTTGCATTGATGTGTCAGGCATCTTTAACCCGCGTGCTGAGCACGATAATATGGCTCTCACCGCTTGTTTGGCAGGCAATAGAGGCACGGTGTACCCAATATGACCTCCCCCTCCCCTCCTCCCCGGCACGACCATTCGCTGCAGTGCTTGGCCGCTTAGGATGATCCCGTGCTCCCCGTTGAACATCGGCTGGTTTATACCCGCGCGAAAAGATAAGCGGGGCCAGTTGCTGAGCGCTGACACTTCGGCGCGCTCGTACACTGAATACAATTAAATGTCAGCGGGCAGCGGCGGCCATGGGTGCAAATCGTAAAGAGGCTTCATTGACTGGCCACGTTGCCATAGGCTCCAGCGCCGCTGGGGAAAAACTTGCCATCGACTGGGTCAGCTGAGCCAAGCTCATTGCAATAGCGGCACTGGGTGCTGGACGGTAAGCGTCCGGGCAACACATCTTGAGGCGAAGCTGAGTTCAAGACAAAGTGTGCACGATGAAGATCATGCACACCATGGCGAGCGAGGCTAACGCC
>JAYWAV010000017.1:0-19844 GCA_043782015.1 Rhodoferax sp.
CTGACCCCATCTGCAGCGCACCAACGCGGTGCCGCGCAACGCACCACAGATTTTGACTTTTCGAGGGATTCCATGAGACTGATATTGTTGGGCGCGCCAGGCGCTGGCAAAGGCACGCAGGCCACATTCATTTGTCAAAAATATGGCATTCCTCAGATTTCCACTGGCGACATGCTGCGCGCTGCCGTCAAGGCAGGCACACCGCTGGGCCTGGAAGCCAAGGGCATCATGGACTCCGGTGGCCTGGTCAGCGACGGGCTGATCATCAACCTGGTGAAAGAACGCCTGACGCAACCGGATTGCGCCAAAGGCTTTTTGTTCGACGGATTTCCACGCACCATCCCCCAAGCGGATGCGATGAAAGCCGCTGGCGTGGTGCTGGACTATGTCGTTGAAATTGACGTACCGTTTGAAGCTATCATCGAACGCATGAGCGGGCGCCGCTCGCACCCACTATCGGGGCGCACTTACCACGTCAAGTTCAACCCGCCCAAAGTGGCAGGGGTCGATGACGTCACCGGCGAGCCACTGGTACAGCGCGAAGACGACAAGGAAGAAACTGTCAAGAAACGTCTGGATGTCTACAGTGCCCAAACCCGTCCGTTGGTGGAGTACTACTCCAGCTGGGCTAAGCAGGAACCTGCCAAGGCACCCAAGTACCGCGCTATCAGCGGGCTGGGCGATGTCAATAACATCACCGCCAGCGTATTTGCGGCCCTTTCCAGCTAATCAGCACCTGCTTGCCCGGGTCACGGGCAGAGCAACTCCAGCATCAGCGCGATCCGAGACTTGACGGGCGAAAGGCCATCAAAGTGCGGCAGCGCTTCCGATGCACCACCCGCGGCGACGATGGCACCCCATGCACACCGCGTGGACCGAACCACCCGAATTCCATGGGACTGCGCATCGCGCAGGGCCTCGTCCAATACCCGGTGAACAGTCCCATTGCCGGTACCTGCGACCACCAGACCGCGCAACTGTGCGGCGCCTGCAGGCACCGGCCCCATCAGCGCATGCACGATGGCGGCCGTAGCACCAGCATGGCTCAGCACGATTTCCACCCGTGGCCACTGCGCTACTGCTACGGTATGGTCTGGTAGCATGAAATGCTTGTCAGGCAATGCACTCATCCAAGACCTCACTTGTCGCACCCGCCCTTCTTCAACATAGGCCAGCGGTCCTGCGTCGCCCGAATCAAACGCATTCAATCGGTAGGGATGTACTTTCTGCACATCGCGCGCACCGTGCACCGTGCCAGCACACACCACCAGTACGCCCGATGCCCCCACAGTTCGTGCAACTGCGGTGGCATCCAGCAGGTTTTGCGGGCCATCCGGGGAGTGGGAGCTGGCGGGCCGCATGGCGCAGGTCAGCACCACGGCCTTGTGCGCCGACAGATCCGCCGGGAGCACGCTTGCCAGAAAAAAAGCTGTTTCTTCTAGGGTGTCGGTCCCGTGGGTAATGACCACAGAGCGCACATCCGGTGAAGCGAGGTGCTTGGAGACGTACCGCGCCAACCGCGCCCAGTCACTGAACTCCATGTCCTTGCTGTCGATACTCGCCACCTGCTCGCAATGCAAAGAATCTCCGGACAAAGCGGATTTCAAGCCCGGAACCCCCTCGAGAACATGGGTTAGATCCAGTTGCCCCGACTTGTAGCCGACATTGTCCCCAGCGTCGGCGGAGGTACCGGCAATCGTGCCGCCCATCCCCAAAAAAACGACTTTCAATGACATTTTCGAGCTACCCACTTGCAAAAATAATTTAACTGGTTAAAAATACAGTTACTGGATGTGATAACAGTGGTCTAAATCCACTAGAGCAGACCCAACCTTAGGAGTCACCATGCTAGAGAGCCCCAAACTGACCGCTAGGCAACAACAGATTCTGGACCTGATCCAGAGTGCCATTGCGCGCACCGGAGCGCCTCCTACGCGCGCCGAAATCGCCAATGAGCTGGGCTTCAAGTCCGCTAATGCTGCCGAAGAGCATTTGCAGGCCTTGGCACGCAAAGGCGTCATCGAGCTGGTCAGCGGCACCTCCCGGGGCATCCGGCTGCGCAGTGACACCTTGCGCTCCATCCATGAGTCTCGCATCAAACAATTCTCGCTGCCTTTGCCTGGCTTGGCCCAACTGGCCCTGCCACTGATTGGCCGCGTAGCTGCAGGCTCACCCATTCTCGCGCAGGAACATGTAGACCAGACCTATTACGTCGAAAACAGCCTGTTCCAGCGCAAGCCAGATTACCTGCTGAAAGTACGCGGCATGTCCATGCGGGACGCCGGCATCATGGATGGTGACTTGCTCGCCGTGCAAGCCACCAAAGACGCCAAGAACGGCCAGATTGTCGTGGCACGCCTGGGGGAAGAAGTCACCGTCAAACGCTTTCGCCGCAACAAGCACCTGATTGAACTGCACCCCGAAAACCCCGATTACCAGACCATCGTGGTTGAGCCCGGCGAGCCCTTTGAGATCGAAGGCCTTGCAGTCGGGCTCATTCGCAACACCATGCTGATGTAAAGGAAGCCATGCCATGAACGCCATGAACTTTGCCCTCTATGCCCAACGCCAAGTGTCCACCGGTTTCAAGGCGATGGCACGTATGCTACTGGACTCTTCAGCTTCCCACCGCGCGGTGTACACCCCGATTCAGCGTGTACGCGTCAACCGTGTCCCGTTTTCGCTCCAGACGCAGACAGCACCTGTCTGCGCATCCACTATCAAACCGTTGCGTGTATTGCGCGTGATGGAGCCCGGCCAGCAACGCACTAGCGTGGGCCGTATGGTGATCTCCGGCCGTATGGTCGATGTCTGCGCCGAGTTGGATCGCCTCGCCGCCCGCGAAGCTGCAATGTCCTGATACGTATTCGGCCCGCCACGCCTGCCTGACAAGGCACAATGGCACGCATGAATATTGTTATTCTCGATGACTACCAGGATGCGGTGCGCAAACTGGAATGTGCCTCCAGGCTGGAGGCCTACCAGGCCAAGGTTTACACCAATACCGTCAAAGGACTGGGCCAGTTGTCGATACGTTTGAAGGATGCAGACATTGTTGTGCTGATCCGGGAACGCACCCACATCACCCGACAACTGATTGAAAAGCTGCCCAAACTCAAACTCATCTCACAAACGGGTCGTGCCGGCAGCCACCTTGATGTAAACGCCTGTACCGAGCGCGGCATTGCCGTAGCCGAAGGCATCGGCTCACCTGTAGCACCTGCCGAGTTGACCTGGGCTTTGGTGTTGGCTGGCATGCGCCGTCTGCCCCATTACATCGGGAACCTCAAACATGGCGCGTGGCAGCAAGCGGGTTTAAAGGCTGGCTCCATGCCGGCCAATTTTGGATTGGGCAATGTCCTCCAAGGCAAGACCATCGGTATCTGGGGTTACGGAAAAATCGGTCAGCTCGTTGCTGGCTACGGCCGCGCCTTTGGCATGCGGGTCATCATCTGGGGCAGCGAGGCCTCGCGCGAGAAGGCCCAGCAAGACGGTCACGAAGCCGCGGCCAGTCGTGAAGCGTTCTTCAGTGAAAGCGATGTCCTGTCGCTGCACCTTCGCCTGAACGAAAGCACCGCTGGTATCGTCAAGCAAACCGACCTGGCCATGATGAAGCCCACCGCCTTGCTGGTGAACACATCACGCTCGGAGTTGATTGAAGCCGATGCGCTGATTGGTGCGCTGAACCGGGGGCGCCCGGGCATGGCCGCCATCGACGTGTTCGAGACCGAGCCCATATTGCAAGGCCATGCGCTGTTGCGGCTGGAAAACTGTATTTGCACACCGCACATTGGCTATGTGGAAAAAAACAGCTACGAAATGTATTTTGGCAATGCGTTTGACAACGTGATCAATTTCATCAAAGGCACTCCCACCAACATCGTCAATCCGGGTGCACTGCAGGTAAGGCGCTAAGGCCTCTTACCGCGTTACTTTTTGCGCGTATCCGGGCTTCCGGTGTGGGAGAAGCCAGATACCTCAAAGTCAATCAGATTCTGGCTGGCGCTGTCCAGATTCAGATCGACATCACCAGGCACCGTGCCGCCAATGGCTGGCAAAGGCACCGTATCGTCACTGGCGTCACTTGCAACGGAAGGATCGTAGTAGATGCCATCGGCATGGTTCACCGTAGCGGTAGCGGTCGAAGTCGTGGTGGGTTTAGATGCACGGAATGGCGCCAGAACCGAATCAGACGCCGCTTCAATGCGACCCGCGACACCATGCAGCATCAGCAAATCGCGATAGGCTTCGAGGTCAAAGTGCCACTGGTGGCTGCCATCGTTTGACTTAACCAGATAACGCTCAATGACGTCTAGTGTCGCAGTAGTGCTCCATGCCTCGCTGATTTCCCTGCATACGTCGGAATATTGATCCAGACGGTTGCCAGACTGATGGAAGGTGACGTACTCCGGGACCTCTCCGGTAAACAGGATGTTGAATTCCTTGCGATACCGGTCAAACGCATCCTTGCGGCTCAGCGTGTGCAGAATTTTCAGCAGATCAAGGTAGACCAGCGGATTAGACTCCCCGCTCTCCTTGATATCTGCTTCCAGCAGATGGATGGCATCTTCGTATTGACCCAGCGTCATGAAGAAATCAGCCTGTTGCCGCACATCCAGCAACTCCTGGCTGTTGATTGCCCGCAGGGTTCCGGCCACACTGTGCGCAAAATCGCGCACAGCGTGATCGAATTTGGGTCCATCCGTGAGCACCATGCTGGTTTGCGCCTGCAAAGACGGAAGATCATTCCGTGCAACCGGTGCAAACACCGACGGGCCCATTTCTAGGTCAACGTCAATATCGATATCGACCGCACTGAGGCCGCGCTGGGGCGCAGGCATCTGGGCGGTATACGCAATGGTTTTTTCCGAAACGGTCGGCTGTGCCTCCATTTGGGAGTTCGGACTGGCAATGGTCTCACGCGTGCCGCTGAGCGAGTGGGAGTCTTCGTGCGTGCTATGCACACTGTCCGCGCTGCCACTCCACCACGGATACGGGTCGACATTGGCTTCGCGCAACCGCTTCCAGGTCCAGACCAACCCGACCACCAGCACAAGTAGCAAAAGGAACAAACCGTAGACCAAGGGGTTGGCATAGCGCTGTGCTTCAGCCTTCTCCAATCTGCCACCCAATTCGAGCAGTTGTGTTTGGTTCTTGGCCATTTGCTCGCGCAGGGCCTTCAGATCGACATCCACGGCGCGCATACGCGCCTGCTCGTTGAGCACGTCCTGGGTCGTTTCGTTGAGCGAACGCCAGGTAGCGATAGCTTCAGCCCGTTTTTGCAGATCTTCCAGCGGGCTGCTAAGCAACTCATTGCTCAGCCGCAAAACCGGGTCCCGCTCCGTCAGATCAATGGCAGCCAGTTTGAGACGCGGCTTCTTGACAACAGAAGGTGCCGCAGGGGAATAGGCTCCCAAACGATCTGACGAACGCATGGTGCTGGCCGATGCTTTGGCCTGTGTCCGGGGTTTCTTGGTTCCCGTGGACGTGTCAGCGCCTTGGGGAGCCACTGTCGATTGAACCGGGTTGACGGCCGCCATCGGTTTTGCATCGGGTGCGGCGATCACTGCCCGCACTGTCGGTACCACCGCCGGCACCTGAACGGCTGCGGGTTCACTGGCCATATCGGCCAACAACACGTACTTGCGGGTGGTCTTCTGGGCACAGCCGCCCCGCAGGTAAACCGTAACGACAGGCTCGTCCACAGCGGCAAAGGAGGTTACCTTGACGGAGAGTGCCTGCCCCAATGATGTCTCCGACACACTGACCTTGACCCGCGATGCATCCTGGCGGTTTTCACCGTAATACACCTCGGCCTCAAAACACTCGGTTGACAGGGCTTCGTCCGCGGCCGATTGCACCGAAACAGACAACTCCAGTGGCTGACCCAGAAGCGCCACGCCACGTGCCCGACCCAAGGTCAGTGCGTCACTTCCGGTAGCTACGCAAAGCGCAACAGCGCCCAGCATCCAAAGTTTGATTGTCAAGCGTAGGTTCATGTATTCGATCGATTTTCGCATACCAACCCATCGCCCTTTGACAGGATTGCCAACTCAGTCCCGGCCTTTTTGACCATTCCTGTAAAGCGGAGGGCTCCCCGCGATAATTGCGGCATGACAGCACACTTCAAATCCATAGGCATTGTGGGCGCCGGGGCCATGGGCCAGGGCATCGCACAAATTGCCGCGCAGGCGGGCAGCCTGGTCACGGTGTACGACGCCAACGCGTCAGCCATGCTGACAGCGCAAATGCAGTTGCAACAGCAATGGCAACGCCAGTTCGACAAGCAGCGCATCAGCGCCGACATGCTGCAAACCTTTGCCGCGCGCGTGCGCTATGCCAGCGCCATGCAGGAACTGGCCTCTTGCGACCTGGTGATCGAGGCCATCGTCGAGGACCTGCAGACCAAACGCAGTTTGTTCTTTGCGCTGGAAGACTTGGTGTCCGCAAGCACCGTGCTGGCCAGCAATACGTCTTCCCTGTCCATCACTGCGTTGGCAGCTGGTATGCAGCACCCCGAGCGCTTTGCCGGATTTCATTTCTTCAATCCCGTGCCAGTGATGAAAGTGGTCGAGGTAATAGCCGGGTTGCACACCAGCACCGACACCACTGTGGCGCTACAGCAATACGCACAGGACATGGGGCACAAGCCGGTACGTGCGCAGGATACGCCGGGCTTTATCGTCAACCATGCCGGTCGTGGCTATGGAACCGAGGCCCTGCGTCTGGTGTCAGAAGGGGTGGCCGACTTTGCAACTGTGGACCGCATCCTGCGTGAACACGCAGGCTTCAAGATCGGCCCGTTTGAGTTGATGGACCTGACCGGACTCGATGTATCGCACCCGGTCATGGAGTCGATCTACCACCAGTACTTTGAGGAAGCACGCTACCGCCCGAGCGTCATCACCGCGCAGCGTTTGGCAGGAGGGCTTACCGGGCGCAAGGTGGGACACGGTTTTTACAAGTACGTCGATGGCGTGGCGCAAGTCTCTGCTGAACCAGCAACTCCCACCGTGGACGAAATGCCACCGGTGTGGCTGTCGCCACGGGCTGCACGCCGCGTTGAATTGCTGACGCTGCTGAAGAACCTGGGCGCAAAAATCGAAACCGGGCAGTCACCCTCCCCCATCGCTATGACATTGGTTGCCCCGCTGGGGTTTGACGTCACTACGGTGGCCGTGGTCGAGCGGCTGGACCCGGCCCGCACCATTGGCGTCGACATGCTGATCGACGATACCACCACCAAACGGCGTGTGCTGGCCACCAACCCCGCCACACGAGCGGACATGCGGGACGCGGCCCATGCGCTCTTTACCCGCGATGGCAAGGCGGTGAGCGTCATCCGTGACAGCGCAGGTTTTGTAACGCAGCGCGTCGTGGCTCATATTGTGAATATCGCCAGCGACATGTGCCAGCAAGGCATTTGCACGCCAGGCGACCTTGAAACTGCCGTCACGCTGGGTCTGGGCTACCCGCTGGGGCCGTTGGCGATGGGCAACTTGTATGGCCCGACCAACGTGTTGGAAGTGCTATTCAACATGCAAACCGTCTATGGTGACCAGCGCTACCGCCCCAGCCCCTGGCTGCGCAGACGCGGCGCGATTGGCCTGAGTCTGCTGCACGAAGAAGACTGAACAGTTTAGGGACAGTGCATCCCCAGACGCGCAAGTGACAAACACTTGCGCGAGGATGGGTCGCCGGAGTGACAATGCGAGGGTTAACCGTTAAGCACCAAGTCACCCAAAAGACAGGCCATGGACGAACCCATTCTTAATATCGAAGAACGCGCCGCAATCAATGCGGGCCGCTGGTTTTCTTCACTCTCGCCCTCCCTCAAACACGACATTCTGCGATGTGCCTACGTCAAACGCTACAAAGATGGCGACCTGATCACTGCGCGCGGCGAGCCGCCCGAAGAGTGGATTGCGTGTGCCAAAGGCGCAGTGCGTGTGAGCTCAACCTCCATCTCGGGCAAGCAGATCACACTCACCTACGTAGAGCCGGGCATCTGGTTTGGCGATGTATCCATCTTCGATGGAGACCGGCGCACCCACGATGCGTATGCGCACGGCGAGAGCACCATCCTGTGCGTCGCCAAAGCCGATTTCAAGAAAATTCTGGCCTCGCATGTGGAACTGTACGAAGCATTGCTTCGCTTGCACGCGCGCCGCATCCGACAACTCTACGGCCTGGTGGAAGACCTCAACACCCTGCCCCTGCGTGCCAGGCTTGCCAAACAGCTGCTGCACCTGGTGCGCAGCTACGGCGTACCCAGTTTGAGCGACGGCAGCGAGGTGCGCATCGGCCTGCATCTGGCGCAGGAAGAGCTGGCCCAGTTGTTGGGCGCTTCGCGCCAGCGCGTGAACCAGGAGCTCAAATCCATGGAGCGTGAAGATGTGATCCGCATTGAACCGGGCGGTCTTGTCATACGCGACCGCGCTGCGCTGATGCGCATCACCGATTCTGACAATTGAGTATTCCCAAACATGAGCGACTTTGACCACTTTGTAGGCACGCGTTCGGTCTCCGAAAAGCACGCCTTTGATATTGCAGCCCTGACCAACTGGCTGAACCAGCATCTGGAAGGCTTCGCAGGCCCCTTGAGCGTAGAGATGTTCAAGGGCGGGCAGTCCAATCCCACTTACAAACTCATCACGCCCGCCAAAAGCTATGTGATGCGCGCCAAGCCGGGCCCGGTTGCCAAACTGCTGCCCTCTGCGCATGCGGTAGAGCGCGAGTTTACGGTGATGGGAGGGCTGCATGGCACTGGCGTTCCAGTGCCACAGATGTACTGCCTGTGCGAAGACGAATCTATCATCGGCCGCGCCTTCTATGTAATGGAGTTCATGCAGGGTCGCGTGCTGTGGGACCAGGCCTTGCCTGGCATGACACCCGCTGAGCGCGGCGCCATTTACGACGAAATGAACCGCGTGATATCCAAGCTGCACACCGTCAAGTTCGCAGAACGCGGACTGGCGGGCTACGGCAAACCCGGCAACTATTTCGAGCGCCAGATTGGCCGCTGGAGCAAGCAATACGTGGCCTCGGTCACCCAGCCCATTCCTGAGATGGACAAGCTGATGGAATGGCTGCCGCAGCACATTCCAGCCATGGCAAAGGATGACTCCATGGTCAGTGTGGTCCACGGCGATTTCCGCCTCGACAACCTGATGTTCGACGCTCAGCAACCCAAAGTCATTGCCATTCTGGACTGGGAGCTTTCCACGCTGGGTCACCCGCTGGCCGACTTCAGCTACCACTGCATGGCCTGGCACATTCCGCCGGGATCATTCCGCGGCATTGGCGGACTCGACTTCGCCGCCTTGGGCATTCCTTCCGAGGACGAATACATCCGCAAATACTGTGACCGCACCGGCCTGGCCCGGCCCGAGCAGCTCAAGGCTGACTGGAATTTCTATATGGCCTACAACATGTTCCGTATCGCCGCCATCTTGCAGGGCATTGCCAAACGCGTGGAAGCGGGTACCGCCTCCAGCGCGCAGGCCGTCAGCTCGGCATCGGGCGCAAGGCCTCTGGCACAAATGGCCTGGAAATTTGCCCAACAGACATGAGACCTTGCGGGGCAGACCTTCGCAAAGCGGAGCTCTGTCCTCAACATTTCAGAACACCTCACACAAAACACCAACGGAGACCCCATGGACTTTGACTATTCCCCCAAAACCAAAGAGCTTCAGGCACGCCTGCAAAAGTTCATGGACGAGCACATCTATCCGGCAGAGAAGGCGTACCACGACGAAATCACTGCCAACACCGCTGCTGGCAAACGCTGGACA
This sequence comes from Rhodoferax sp., assembly GCA_043782015.1. GTDB lineage: Bacteria > Pseudomonadota > Gammaproteobacteria > Burkholderiales > Burkholderiaceae_C > Allorhodoferax. The sequence goes on from JAYWAV010000017.1 coordinate 9,795, forward strand.
CCGCTGCAGACGATTGAGAGCCTCAAGCCCAAGGCGCAAGCCGCTGGTTTGTGGAATCTGTTCTTGCCAGTCGACAGTGCCGAAGCCTCGGGCTACCACGGTGCCGGTCTGACCAACCAGGAATACGCCCCCCTGGCCGAAATCATGGGGCGCGTAATGTGGTCCAGCGAGGTGTTTAACTGCTCTGCGCCCGACACCGGCAACATGGAAACCATTGCCCGCTACGGCTCCGATGAAAACAAGGCGCGCTGGTTGAAGCCTTTGCTGGAAGGCAGGATCCGCTCAGCGTTCGCGATGACCGAACCCGATGTTGCCTCCAGTGACGCGACCAACATCGCCACCCGCATCGAACGCCATGGCGACGAATACGTGATCAATGGTCGTAAGTGGTGGATTTCTGGCGCCGGTGACCCGCGTTGCGCCATCTACATCACCATGGGCAAGACCGACCCGGAAGCGCCCCGCCACTCCCAACAAAGCATGGTGCTGGTGCCCGCCGACACCAAGGGTGTCACTGTGGTGCGCCCGCTCACCGTGTTTGGCTACGACGATGCGCCGCACGGCCACATGGAGATGCTGTTTGAGAATGTGCGTGTCCCCATCGACAACATCCTGTTGGGCGAAGGTCGCGGCTTTGAAATTGCGCAAGGCCGCCTCGGACCTGGTCGTATCCACCATTGCATGCGCCTGATTGGCCTGGCCGAGCGCGCACTGGAGCTGATGTGCAAGCGGGCTTCCAGCCGAGTGGCGTTTGGCAAACCCGTTGCAGCACAAACCGTGACGCAAGAACGTATCGCCGAAGCTCGCTGCAAGATCGACATGGCGCGACTGCTGACGCTCAAAGCCGCTTGGATGATGGATATGGGTGGTAACAAGTTCGCCAAGAATGAGATTGCCATGATCAAGGTGGTGGCGCCCAGCATGGCCTGCCAGGTGATTGACTGGTCCATGCAAGTGCACGGCGGCGGCGGCATGTCCGATGACTTCCCGCTGGCTTATAGCTATACCAGCGCACGTACGCTGCGTTTTGCAGATGGCCCGGACGAAGTGCACCGCAACGCGATTGCCAAGCTGGAGCTGGGTAAATACGCGGTCAACCCCAAAGAAGTGGAAATGCCGATCACCAGGGGATGCTGAGAGAGTTTTGAGAGATGGCCGCTGCCGATGAACTTGTTGGCAGCGGCCATTCTCTGTTTGCTATCTAATTCATAGCTGCTTACGCTTTCTAGGCGGGCGTCAGGCTCACTTTTTCAGATCAGTCTGGCCCGACCACAGTTCGTTCAAGTCTGAGAAATTCCATTTGGCCGGGTCTTCACGGCTGGCGATTTTTTCGCCATTGGTCACCTTGGACAAATCCACGACGACCGGTGCAATGCGCATGTTGGACTTGGTAGAGAAGAACACCTTGACGCAGGGTGTGGTCAGGGATTTGGTAGTTTGCTCCACCACCACGCCCAGACGGCCAGAGCTTAGCAACACCAGCGAGCCAATCGGGTAAATGCCCAAGCTCTTGACGAAGGCCTGAAACACTTTGCCATCGAAGTGGCCATTGGCCCATTCTGCCATTTTGCGCAGCGACTCGGCCGGATCCCAGCCTACCTTGTAGGGCCGGTTGGACGTGATGGCGTCATACACGTCACATACCGCACCCATCTTGGCAAACAGGCTGATTTCGTCACCTTTGAGGCCCTTGGGATAGCCAGAGCCGTCGGTCTTCTCGTGGTGGTGCAGGCAGACATCCAACACCATGGGGTCCACGTCATTACCTGTCAGCAGCAGCTTGTAGCCTTCTTCCGGATGCGACTTGATGATGGAGAACTCCGCATCGGTCAACTTGCCGGGCTTGTTGAGGACCTCCATGGGCATCATGGCTTTACCGAGGTCGTGCATCAGGCCAGCAAGGCCCGCAGAGCGCGTTTGCTCTTCCGTCAAGCCCAATTGCTTGGACAGTGCGACCATCATCGCGCACACCGCAACCGAGTGCATATAGGTGTAGTCGTCTGCGCTTTTGAGGCGGGCCAAGCTGATCAGCGCGCTGGGGTTGCGGATCACTGAATCGGTAATCTCTTCGACCAGCTTTTTGGCACCGCCGATGTCAACGGCCTTGCCCATACGGGCTTCTTCAAACATGGAGATCACGGCGCGCTTGGACTGGAAGCAGATCTTGGCAGCGCGTTCCAGCTCCTCAGCGGTCGTCGCCGGAGCAATTTCGCGGGTGGTTTCCATTACCTGCTGCAACTCTGCCTCCACCTGGGCTTCAGATTCGGCTTCGGAGACGGCCATTTCACCCACCCCCACGTCCTTGCCCTTATCACAGTCGATCCAGACTTCCTTGATGGCGCTGGCGCGAATACTGATTAGGTCCTTCGGCTCCGTGATCACAAAGCCGGTACGCCAGAACGGATGCTCCATCCACGAACCGCAAAATTCTTTCAGATGCATGCCCAGCATCAGCTGGTCAACGTGGATTTTTTTCAGCATGCTATGCGAATCAGTGCAGGTGTCTCGGCTTGCGTCCACCACCATGACCGCCACTGCCATGGCCGCCGGTACCACGCGGAGGTCTGCCGATCTCCAGTGAACTCACCAGTGCATCAAAACGCAGGGTAAACAGTTTGTCTATCTCGGCCACTACACCGCCGAGCTCCGCACCATCAAAATGGCGCTCCATCATGTTGATCACGTCCTGCACCAGCAAGTCGCGCTGCACCTGCATGATGGCTGCTGGCGTGGGACCGACGAACAACATCATGAAATCATCGCGCGACTCTCCACCATTGGGGCCATCTTCCTCGTCGAACTCGGCATCGTAAAAAGTGATTTCAATAGCTGCGCCGCCGATAGCCAACTCGTTGAGGCTCATGCAGACTTCGTCCAGCGTGTGGCGAAAATCTTCGTCACCCGGCACGGTCCAGCACATCTGCAGCAAATGGTCATGGGCATCGAACTTGATACCAGGCTCATCTTCATAACTGCTGTTGGCGCCATCCGTCAGGGACTTGGCCCCGGCATATTTCCAAAGCGGTTTGAGGGCTTCCTGCAATTGCTCAAACTTCACGTCGGTGCGCAACGGCACCTGGCCATGGACATGGATTTCAAAAGGCGCGTTGTAACGTGGCATGGCTACAGTGTAATGGTGCCCGGAACCGGAATCGAACCGGTACGCCCGTTATTCACGAAGCGGCGGATTTTAAGTCCGATGTGTCTACCTATTTCACCATCCGGGCACTGCTGTTCAATTGTGGAACAAAAATGTCCCGCCAATCGGATGAATTATAGATATGCCGCGCTGGGGGACGAATCAGGCAACGAACACGCGCCCCTTGCGCGGCGTCAACACCAGCGTCTCACCCTCTTTGTAGGCGGCTTGCGAAAACTCATGGGCCGTAATGTGGGCCTCAATCACACCACCTTCCTGCGCCGCGGAGCCATCCAAGGGCACCAGTTCCAGCCGGGCTATGGGCCCGACCACAATGGCGCGCACCAGCTTGGCCGCAATGCCCTTAGGCTGTTGATAGCCGGTAAGGTCGCCCTCTTCACCCGACTTGTAGCGCCGTACTTCCAGATCATGCGGGCGCACATAGGCAAAGGCTTTGGCGTCCCGTACCTGGCTGTGTTCAGGGCTCGCCAGGCGCACGCCCTGGTTGTCTTGGCCAATATGCATCTCGCCTTCGTGTGCGCGGCCCTGAAATAAATTCACGTCACCGAGGAAGCCATAGACAAACGGGCTCGCAGGATGATCCCAGACTTCTTGCGGTGAGCCAATCTGTTCAATATTCCCCGCATTCATCAGCACCACGCGGTCCGCCACTTCCAGCGCCTCTTCCTGGTCATGCGTCACAAAAATGCTTGTCACATGCAAATCGTCATGCAAGCGGCGCAGCCAGCGACGCAATTCCTTGCGCACCTTGGCATCCAGCGCACCAAACGGTTCATCCAGCAGCAAAACCTTGGGCTCCACCGCCAGCGCGCGGGCTAGCGCAATGCGCTGGCGCTGACCACCGGACAGCTGCGCCGGGTAACGGTCGGCCAACCAATCCAGCTGCACCAGACCCAGCAGCTCTATGACCTTTTGCTTGATCACGGACTCCGACGGACGCACCACGCGCGGCTTCATGCGCAGGCCAAAGGCAACATTGTCGAACACGCTCATATGGCGAAACAGCGCGTAGTGCTGAAACACAAAACCCACATTGCGCTCGCGCACATGGACATCGGTTGTGTCTTCGCCGCTGAACAGGATATGCCCTCGATCAGCCGTTTCCAACCCGGCGATGATGCGAAGCAACGTGGTCTTGCCGCAGCCTGATGGGCCGAGCAGCGCCACGAGCTCGCCGGACTCAATATCCAGACTCACATCACGCAGCGCGTGGAAATTGCCAAAGTCTTTGCTGACGTTGCGGATTGCGATTGACATAGTTTCCTTTGATTAGTTGAGGACAGAGCAACGCTTCGCATTGGTCTGTCCCGCAAAGCTTCAGGCTAACGGGCGCTCAGGCGGGAGGCTGGTTGCCGCCTTCTGGTCACGCTCAAACTGCCATTCCACAAACGACTTGATGACCAGCGTCACCAAAGCCAGCAGCGCCAGCAGCGAAGCCACGGCAAAGGCCGCAACCGATTGATATTCGTTGTACAAAATTTCTACGTGCAGCGGCATAGTGTTGGTCTGGCCCCGGATATGGCCGGACACCACCGACACCGCGCCAAACTCCCCCATTGCACGGGCGTTACAAAGGATCACACCGTAGATCAAACCCCATTTGATGTTGGGCAAGGTGACATGCCAGAAGGTTTGCCAGCCATTGGCACCCAGCACCATCGCGGCCTGCTCTTCCTCGGTGCCCTGTGCCTGCATCAGCGGAATCAGCTCGCGAGCGATGAATGGAAAGGTCACAAAGATGGTGGCCAACACAATACCCGGCACAGCAAACACGATCTTGATGTCATGTGCCTGCAACCACGGTCCAAACCATCCGTGTGCGCCGAACATCAGCACATAGATCAGACCCGCCACCACCGGCGACACCGAGAAAGGCAGATCGACCAGAGTCGTCAAAAAGGCCTTGCCACGAAATTCGTATTTGGCAATCGCCCAAGCAGCAGCCACACCAAAAACCAAATTCAGTGGAACCGTAATGGCAGCAGTGATCAACGTCAGGCGAATCGCGCTCCAGGCATCGGGCTCATTGAAGGCTTCGAGGTACGCATTCACGCCCTTGCGCAAGGCTTCAGTGAACACCGCAGCCAAAGGCAGAACCAGGAACAGGAAAACAAAACCTAGCGCCAGCCCAATCAGCGACCACTTGACCCAGGCAGGCTCCGTAGTGCCCGAGCTAGCGCGTCGTAGGGCTTGTGTGCTCATGTCTTCCCCCCGGAAAGCCGCCGCTGCCAAGCCTGTAAGCCATTGATCACCATCAACATGACGAAAGAGATGCACAGCATCACCACAGCAACCGCAGTGGCACCCGCGTAGTCATATTGCTCCAGCTTGCCAATAATGATCAGCGGTGTGATCTCGGACACCATGGGCATGTTGCCGGCGATAAAAATCACCGAGCCGTATTCCCCGATCGCACGTGCAAAAGCCATCGCGAAACCCGTCAGCAGCGCAGGCGCGATCGTCGGAAAAACCACGTAGCGGAAAGTCTGCCAGCGGCTGGCACCCAGGCAGGTCGCAGCCTCTTCCAGCTCCTTCTCCGCGTCTTCCAGAACGGGCTGCACCGTACGCACCACAAATGGCAGGCCAACAAAAATCAACGCGATCACGACACCATTGGGGTTGAAGGCCAACTGGATGCCATAGGGCTCCAGAATGCTGCCGACCCAGCCATTGCTGGCCAGTAGCGCCGTCAGCGAAATGCCGGCGACGGCAGTGGGCAATGCGAACGGCAAATCCACCAAGGCATCGACAATTTTTTTGCCGGGAAAGTTATAGCGCACCAGCACCCAGGCCAGCAGCAGACCAAAAAATGCATTGACCAATGCGGCCAAAAACGAGGCGCCGAACGTCAACCGGTACGACGCCATGACGCGCGGGCTGGTGACGGCCAAGACAAACTGATCCCAGCTCAGCGTAAACGTCTTGAAGAACAACGCTGACAATGGAATCAACACGATCACGCTGAGATAAAACAGCGTAAAGCCCAGCGTAATGTTGAAACCAGGCAATACGCGGCGCGCGGCGCGCTTGCCGGGCTGTGTTACCAGCCCGGGCGACAAAACTGCAACAGTCATTTACTTGACGGTGTAAAGCTTGTCGAATTGGCCACCGTCATTGAAGTGCACTTTTTGTGCTTCAACAAACGAGCCAAAGTAGTCTTCGGCACGGAACAAGCTGATGGGCTTGAACACGTTGCTGTACTTCTTCAGGATGACTGGATTGATGGGGCGAATCGCGTGCTGGGCTGCGATTTCCTGGCCTTCGTCAGAATACAGAAAGTTCAAGTACGCCTTGGCAGCATCGGCTGTGCCTTTTTTGGCCACAGTGCGTTCCACAATCGCCACAGGATTTTCTGCAACGATAGAAATGCTCGGATGAATCGCGTCCACCTTGTTGGCGCCAAATTCGCGGTCTACAGACACGACTTCCGATTCAAATGTGATCAGTACGTCGCCAATATTGCGCTGCAAAAAGATAGTGGTCGCATCACGCCCGCCCTTGGCCAGCACCGGCACGTTCTTGTACAACTTGGCCACAAATTCTGCGGCTTGTGCATCGGTGCCACCCTTCTTGCGTACCTGACCCCAAGCGGCCAGATAGGCCAAACGACCATTGCCACCGGTCTTGGGGTTGACCACAATCACCTGCACACCGGGCTTGACCAGATCATCCCAGTCGCGGATAGCCTTGGGATTGCCATTGCGCACCAGAAACAGCATCGTAGAGCTGGTAGGCGCTGCGTTGTTGGGGAATTTCTTGGCCCAGTCCTTGGCGACCGCACCGGTGCTGGCCAGGAAATCGATATCGGTCGTGGTGTTCATCGTCACCACATCGGCATCCAGACCGTCGTTGACCGCCCGCGCCTGGGCGCTGGAGCCGCCGTGGGCCTGGTCGATCTTGATGTCCTTGCCGGTGGTTTTTTTGTAATTCGCGGCAAAAGCGACGTTGATGTCCTTGTAGAACTCGCGTGCTACATCATACGACGCGTTCAGCAAGGTCGTCTGGGCTGCTACTAAATTGCTAGCGGTTAGCGCAAGTACGGTGAGGGCTAGAGTCGTTTTTTGTTTGAAATTCATGGTAATTTTCCGCGCAGAAAGTACAGGATTTTGCAATCCCCGCATTCTGGGCAAGTGGCGTTCAAACCACAACGAATTGTTTATTGTTTGTATATGCCGGTTCGCATCTATTGAGCGAGCCTGTATGCGCTCGTTCGCGGCATTGTGTCCTGCCGGAGTGGGGAATGCCCGGGGGCCTCTCGAGTGCCAAACGCGCACATATCGGCCCCCAGGCACTCCCCACCCCGGCGAGTAGAAGCGTAGTGGAGCGAGCAATGGATAATTACATTTCGACCGGGTAAGGGGGACTGTGCGGGGCCGATATGTGCGCGTTTGGCACTCGGGAGGGCCCGCACAGTCCCCCTTACCCGGTGCGCCAACCAAGGTAATCAATGAGCACGCAAGCCTACGAAAACAGCTGTCCGCGCGCCGCATCGGTAATCGCGACGACACAAGGATGGGTAATGCGCCGCTCTACGGACACCGCGTAAAACTCCTCCACCAGCTCATCGCTACGCCCAATCACCTCCACGCCAAACTGCGCCACTGTTTCCGCCTCCATGACGCTGGGCGCCATAAAAACACCCCGCCCTTCCCGGCCGAACGCCGTCATCAGCGCACCATCGTCAAATTCTCCAATCACCCGGGGGTGAATCTGGTGTCGGGTGAGCCAACCTTCCAATTGCTGGCGTACGGAGGCCTGCGAGCCCTGAATCAGCATCGGCGCATCGTTCAGACATTGGGGAAACTCGCCTTTCAGCTTTTTACGCAATTTGGGAACACAAAAAAAGCTCATGCTGGTGTGCCCCAGCGCATGGTTGAACGCCTTGACGCTGATCCGTTTGGACATCGGCTCATCGGCAATCACCAGGTCAAGCCGATTCAGCGCCAACTGGGCCAACAGGTCCGGGAACTTGCCTTCCTGACAGATCAGCCGCACTGGCTCTGACACATCGAGCGCTGGCTCCAGCAGCCGGTAGGCGATGGATTTGGTCACCGAATCCGCGACACCCACCCTGAAATCCAGAATCCGCTTACCGCCATGCGCTTGGCGTACCGCGGTTTCCAGCTCCGCGCCCAGCGCAAAGATTTGGTCCGCATAGCCCAACGCCAGCCGCCCATCCTCAGTCAGCTCCAGGTTGCGCCCTTTCTTTTGAAACAACTGGCGGCCTAACCGCTCTTCCAGCAGATTGATCTGGCCCGAAAGAGTTTGCGGGGTGGTGTGCAGTTGCTCGCCCGCCCGCATCACGCCGCCGGCCTTGGCAGTCACCCAAAAATAGTACAAATGCTTGAAGTTCATTCGCAGCCCTTCGGTTGATTTCTGATACTACGATAAACACTTCGATTAATTCGAAGTAATTTTATTAAAAATACGAATTTACACGAAGTTTTCCCGTGTCTAAAGTTCCCACTGCACAAACACCTGTGCGCTTTAGGAGTAATTGAGATGCGATTGAGCACCCGTGGCAGATTTGCCATTACCGCCATGATCGAACTGACTTTGCGCGCCGAATCGGGCCCGGTACCTCTGGCTGATATCGCCCTGCGACACCGTATTTCGCTGTCCTACCTCGAGCAGGTCTTCAGCAAGCTGCGGCAGAATCGGCTGGTCGAAAGCACGCGCGGACCGGGTGGTGGTTACACGCTGGGGCAGCAAGGCGGCTCTATAACAGTCGCCGACATCATCCGTGCGATTGAAGATGCCGAAGAAGTGCCAAGCGCCACCGCCATCCTGGAGCGAGCGCCGAGCACGCGCGACATGACGCAGGACCTATGGGATTCGCTGCACTCGACGATCGAAAACTACCTGCGCACCATCACGCTGGACAGCCTGGCCGTGGAGCAGCGCGCCAAGGGCTACCGGCCAGAGTCGAAGAAACCGACGCGTAAGGGCGTTTTCAAGTCGGTGTCGCTGCAACCACTGCGGCCCAATGCACCGAACTCGGTGTTTGCGCTCGCACAAGCCTGGCCTGCACGCAGCTAGGAGGCAGCGCAGCTGGGCCACAGGCAGCGCCTGTAGCGACGGCACCGGAGCCAGGCCCAGCGGCCAATTACCGTAGCCTGACTCCACATTGATGTGCCCTGCGTTTTGCAGGCGCACCAATTCACTTCCGCAGGCCCGCGCATAAGCGCCTGCTGTTGGTGCGGTACAGGCGCAAAGTCCGCCAAAACACCGCGACGCTCAGGGTCTGCCGGTGCCGCAAGCAGCGCACCCTGAATGCGTTCGGTAGCTTCAGGGCGCGTACGGGTCGTGGCAATACAGCCCAAACTACGTGCCGCGATCACTACAGGTTCATCCTGTTCAAGGATCGTGCGTGTGATGGCATTCACCCATGCGGTTCGGGTTGGTGATATCCAATCATCCTGATTTAAACGCACTGCTCCGGGGATCTGGTCCGCCCACAGGCTATGCCAGTGACCAGTACCGGAGTCGCGCCAGCCGGGAATGATGACAAGGGAAGCCATTAAGTGTGCCTGAAGTATGCGTATGGGCGCCAACGGTTGAACGGAGGCGGATTGTGCGCAACACCGGTGCAAACTCCAACGACTCAATTTCCATTTGTTTATGGCGGTGCCCGCATAAACGCATCGTGCGCGCTCTGGAACACTCGCCCTTGCAAACGCAACCCCAAGGCCGTGTGTTGTAGCCGATCCATCACCGGGCCTTTCACTTCCGCCAGCTCCAGGGTGATACCGCGCTTGCCTAGACTTTGCTCCATCTCTGTCAGTACACCAAGCGCAGTCGCGTCAATCTGGTTCACAGCAGAACAGACCAACAGCAGGCGGCGAACACTTGCATTCGTTGCCAGCAGCTCTTCGATGCGTTCCTCCAAC
>JAYWAV010000018.1:0-2662 GCA_043782015.1 Rhodoferax sp.
GCCGGTGGTCGGAAAATCCTTGCGGAATGGATGGCCGATGAAACCGTAGTCGGTCAGGATGCGGCGCAGGTCGTTGTGGCCTTCAAACACGATGCCAAACAGATCAAAGGCTTCGCGCTCGAACCAGTTGGCAGAGTTCCAGATATCGTTGACAGAGGCCACGATAGGCATGTCGTTGTCGGTGGCAAATACCTTCAGGCGCAAGCGCTGGTTCAGACTGACGGACAACAGATGTGACACCACGCAAAAACGCGGGCCCTCATTGACCTTGTCGCCGTACTCGGAGTAATCGACACCACACAAATCAATCAACTGCTCGAATTGGCACCCTGCTGCGCTGCGCAGGATCTTTGCGGCTTGAAGGTAGTCGGCCGCATCGACCATCACCTTGACTTCACCAAGGTCCACGGAAATGCGCTTGGCCTTGTCACCTAAAGCGGCCTGCACGGCCGCCATGGTGTCCTCGGGGCGAACGGAAAAAACAGTCATGTTCTACCTAACAACGTAGTTTCAGGCGCGGGCAATGGTTTCGGTGCGGCGGATCTTCTGCTGCAATTGAAGGATGCCGTACAGCAGCGCTTCGGCTGTTGGGGGACAACCGGGCACATACACATCCACTGGCACGATGCGGTCGCAGCCGCGGACCACCGAATAGCTGTAGTGGTAGTAACCGCCACCATTGGCGCAGGAGCCCATGCTGATCACCCAGCGGGGCTCGGACATCTGGTCGTACACCTTGCGTAGCGCAGGCGCCATCTTGTTGCACAGCGTGCCGGCGACGATCATCAGATCGGACTGGCGGGGGCTTGCGCGAAACACTTCGGAACCGAAACGGCTGATGTCGTAACGCGCAGCGGCCGCGTGCATCATCTCGACCGCACAGCAGGCGAGGCCAAATGTCATCGGCCAGATCGACCCGGTTTTGGCCCAGTTCATCACCGAGTCGTAACTCGTGGTGACGAAGCCTTCTTTCAGTACGCCTTCAATCATTGCATTACTCCCAGTCCAGAGCGCCTTTTTTCCACATGTATACAAAGCCGATCGTCAAAACGATCACAAACTCTGCGCCCACGAGGAAGCCCATCAGGCCGATTTCCTTGAGGCTGACTGCCCAGGGAAACAGGAAGGCCGTCTCCAGATCAAACAAAATGAAAAGAATGGCTACGAGGTAGTAGCGAACGTCGAACTTCATACGGGCGTCTTCAAACGCCTCGAAGCCGCATTCATAGGGGGAATTTTTGGCGGCATCGGGACGATTCGGTCCGAGGATATAGCCCAGTACCTGCGGTACTACACCAATGCCGATGCCAACCAAGATGAACAGTAGAACGGGAAGGTATTGATCGAGGTTCATCTTGAGATTCTGATCACCGTAACAATTAATGGTGCCGTCGGCGAGACTCGAACTCGCACAGCTTTCGCCACTACCACCTCAAGATAGCGTGTCTACCAATTTCACCACGACGGCGGCTCTTCAAAAGTCAAAATTGCGTGAGGAGCCTTGCGGCGTTTGCTCATCTGACAGCTAGGAGTTTACCCTGAAAACACCGTATGCCCCGAAGGGCCAAGGCATTTTCAAAAGGGGATTTACTTCGACGGAATCTGGGCGGCGCCAGAGGCAGGAGTCACCGGTACGGGCGCCGATGCAGAAGCGGCGGGCACTACGACAGCGGCACTCTCCAGCACGCTACCGGAGCTGGCAGGACGCAGGTTGCCGAAGTAGGCCAAAGCCAGCGTGCAGACAAAAAAGATGGTGGCCAGCACGGCGGTGGTACGCGAAAGGAAATTGGCACTGCCGCTAGCGCCAAACAGGCTGCCGGAGCTACCACTGCCGAAGGCCGCGCCCATGTCGGCGCCCTTGCCGTGTTGCACCAGGATCAGGCCCACCATGCCCAGGGCGGACAGCATCTGCACGGTCAAAATAACGGTCAAAACTACGTTCATCATCTACTCCTAAATTGATAGCTAGCTGCGCACGCTGTTAGCGGGCTGCAGCAATAATTGATAAGAAATCCGGGGCTTTGAGGGCAGCGCCCCCGACCAGCCCGCCATCGATGTCTGGCTGGGCCAGCAAATCGGCTGCATTGGCAGCATTCATGCTGCCGCCATACAGAATCTGAATGCGATCAGCGTGCGATGTCGCCGCCAGCAACTGCGCACGCAACACGGCGTGCACTTCCTGCGCTTGCGCGGGAGTTGCGGTTTTGCCCGTGCCAATCGCCCATACCGGCTCGTACGCCACGACGATCTCGCTGATGCAGTGGCCATTGGTATGGATCACCGCTGCCAGTTGACGCTTCACCACTTCCTGCGTGCGGCCTGCTTCGCGGTCGGCCAGCGTTTCGCCAACGCAGACGATCGGCGTGATGCCATGGGCCAGTGCAACTTTGGCTTTGTCTGCCACCAGTGCATCGGTTTCAGCGTGGTACTGGCGACGCTCCGAATGGCCGACGATGGCATAACGCACCGCAAACTCCTTCAACATCGTCGCGGACATCTCTCCGGTGTAAGCACCCGACTCATGAGCCGACACATCCTGCGCACCCAGATCGATCTTGCTGCCCGCCACCAGTGTTTGCAATTGCGCCAAATACGGCGCGGACACACAGACGGCGACCTGGGCAACCCAGTCCGCAGACCCGGCCAGCAGCGCTTGGATCAA
>JAYWAV010000019.1:0-7366 GCA_043782015.1 Rhodoferax sp.
TGCTCACATCCCGCCGCTGAGTCTGCCGCGGTGTAAATTGCGTTAACCCGATATCCGGACACTCCAGAGAAGAATCATGGGCAAAGTATTCGTCAACATTGGACTGAGCCTCGATGGCTACCTGGCGCCAGAAGGCATGACCATGAAGAACCCCGGGTACAAAAACTGGGGCGCCAAGTGGGGCGCGCTGATGACCTGGCTTCTCAACACGCAGTACTTCCGCGAAAACCTCAAGTTCGGCCCTGGGGGCGAGACCGGCCCGGTCAATGACCTGGTGCGCAGCACGATGGAGCGCATTGGTGCCAACATCATGGGTAAGCGCATGTTCGACCAGGGCGAGATCGCCTGGCCCGAGGAGGCACCGTTTCACACGCCGGTCTATGTCCTTACCAATGAGAAACGCGAACCCTGGGTACGCCCCGGTGGGACCACCTTTTACTTCGTCAATGACGGGCCAGAGCGCGCCCTGGCGCTGGCGCGGGAATCCGCAGGCAGTCGAGATATTCGTATCGCGGGTGGGGCCGATGTGATCCAGCAGTACCTGAAGCTGGGTGCCGTGGACGAACTGGAAATCGCCTTGGTGCCCGTGTTTTTCAACGGTGGACGGCGTCTCTTCGAAAACCTGGGCGAGCCCGGTCCGCAGTTTCGCATTGACAAGGTGCTTGATGGTCCTGCTGCCACCCACTTGCGCTATGTGCGTCAGTGAGCGGACCTAACATCCATTATTCAGACAGGAAATCCCATGACCATCGAAACCGAAAATGACGTCGTCGCGCTCAAGCGCATAGGCAAGATCGTCTCTATGGTGCTGCACGAGATGCTTGACGCTGCAGAACCTGGCACGACCACGGGCGAACTGGATGCATTGGGCGAGGAACTGCTTGCAAAACACGGCGCGCGGTCCGCGCCCAAGCTCACCTACGACTTTCCGGGCTATACCTGCATCAGCATCAACGAAGAGGCGGCGCACGGCATTCCCGGTGATCGCGTGATTCGGGCGGGCGACGTATTGAACGTCGATGTGTCTGCCGAGCTGGGGGGCTACTTTGCTGATACTGGCGGAACGAGAGTGGTGCCCCCGACCAACCCGCAAAAGACCCGCTTGTGCCACGCCACCCGCACCGCGCTGGAGCGCGCCATGAAGCAGGCCCGCGCGGGCCAGCCCATTAACGGCATTGGCGCTGCGATTGAGCGCACCGCGAAGCAATACGGCTTCAAGATCATCGAGAACCTCGGAAGCCACGGGGTGGGCCGCGCAATGCACGAAGAGCCCGAGCACATTGCAGGCTACTTTGACCGCACGGACACACGCCTGCTGGAAGAGGGCATGGTGATCACCATCGAACCCTTTCTCTCCACCAAGAGCCGCATCGTGACGGAGACAGATGATGGATGGACGCTGGTGGGCGCGCGTGGCAATCTGTCTGCGCAATACGAGCACACGATGATCATCACCAAGGGCGAGCCCATCGTGGTGACCCAACACTGAAGCAGCCACAACACCGAGGAGACGGACATGAAACGAGTGACAGGTATTGGCGGCATCTTTTTCTACGCAAAGGACCCGGCCGCGCTGGGCGCCTGGTACAAGAAGCACTTGGGCATTGACGTCCAACCCTGGGGCGGCGCGGCGTTTGATTGGGTCGATGCAGATGGCAATCCGACCAAGGGGACCACGGCCTGGACCCTCAGCGAAGCCGACGGCGGCCACTTTGCGCCCAGCCAATCGAGCTTCATGGTTAACTACCGCGTCGACAACCTGACTGCGTTGTTGCAGGCGCTCAAAGACGAAGGATGCAACGTGCTGGAGAAGACGGACGACTCCGAGTACGGCAAGTTTGGTTGGGTAATGGATCCTGAGGGCAACAAGGTCGAGCTTTGGGAGCCGCCTGCGGGGCAGTGATTTGACGCGCGTTAAAGCCGTTGTACTGGCCCTGATCCTTGGTGGCCATGCCTGGATTTATTTTTGGCATTGGTACCTTCCTGAAAAAATGCGAGCGGTGGCCACAACGCCTGTGTCGGTTACGGTCGCAGTCATGCAGGCCAAGTCAGCCGTCGACACACGTCCACCGCCCAGGTCGGCAGGTCAGACTTCCAGCAAGCGTTCCGAAATCAATCTAACGGCCCGGCCCGATGCCAACAAGGCCATGCGCCTGGATGTACCGGAGACGGCCCCTACATCGGTCGCCCCATTGCAGTTGAACGTTCCGCGCGAAAGCCGGGCCGCTGCCGCAAACGACAGCCCCGCCCGAATGGCCCTGGAAGACCCACGCTCCAACACCCCCAAGCCCACGCGAAGCGAGCGCTTTGGTATCGCGCTGGGCAACTACGAATGTATAGTCACTGAACGCATGCCGGATGGCAGCATCTACCGCGGACCGGGCCTCTGGGACGCGGCCCCCAATTCGGATGTCACGGCCACCGGGAGAATTTTGGACCCGCGCGGCCCTACAAGGGTTTGCCGACGAAAGCCACTTTAACCATGCAAACCAAAACCTTCACCAGCGGCCGCATCCGCAAGGCCGACTACGGTACCGAATCGCAGCAGCTCGATCTGCATTGGGACAATAAGACCGTGTTGGCGTACAAGCAGGTGCCGCAGGAGGTGTTTCGGCGGTTGTGCGCGGCCCCCAACCCGACGACGTATTGGGAAGACCGGATTGCGGAGGAATACCCCAAGGGCAGGCCTATGACGTCCGCCGCGGGCGGCGACAAGCCCAAGGATTTGAGCGACCTGTTTGCCGGAGATGACTAAACTCTGGCCAGTTACACCCAGCCCAACCAACCCAGCACCGCCCCGGCCCCAATCAGCACCAGGATATGAACTTTGGTTCGCCAGACAACCAGCGTAGCGACCACCGTGAGCAGCCACAGGCGCCAGCTCTCTAGCGGGCTGCCGTGGCTGCTGGCCAGAATCCAGCCGGTGGCGCTGAGAAGCGCGATGACGATGGGTGCCATGCCTTGCTTGAAGGCGCGCACTGCGCGCAGCTCGCGATTCTGGTGGCCCCATCGGGCGGCGGCGAAGGTGAGGGTAGTGCTGGGGAGCATGATGCCGGTCATGGTGACGAGGACGCCCAGCAGCCCGTACACCCCGGCCATCAGCCCTGCGCCCATGCCGCCCGCGGCGTTGACGCCCACGTTCCAGCCCAGCAGAGCGATGAACAGCACATTGGGCCCAGGCGCGGCCTGCGCCAGCGCGATGCTGGAGGTGAACTGGCTGTCGGTCAGCCAGTGCTGCTCGCCCACCAAATAGCGGTGCATGTCGGGCGCGGTGGTGATAGCGCCGCCTACAGCCAAAAGCGACAGCGACAGGAAGTGCGTGAACAGCGCGATCCAGTCGACCAGGCCCAAGTCCAGGTGCAGGTGCAGGGCCTCGGTCATGGTTTGCTGGCTGCAAGCAGGCCCATTTGCCGATAGGCCCATAGGCAGGCCGCGCCGCCAAAGCCCAGAAGAACCCAGACCAGCGGCCAGCGCAGAATGCCAATTGCTACAAAAGTAATAGCTGCCAGCGCCCAGCAGATGGTCGCTCCCATCACATTTCCTTTCATGGCGGAGATCAGTTTCAGGCCGGTAGCAGTGATCAGCGCGGCGGCAATGGCACCCATGCCGCGCAGCGCGCCTTGCACCTGCGGCATGTCAGAAATGCCGGCAAAAGCGATGGCGATGATCAGCACGATACCTAACGGAAACAGCAGCATGCCCGTCAGCGCAGCGAGCGCGCCGCGCATTCCAAAGTAGCGGTCACCAATCATCAGCGCAAGGTTCACCACGTTGGGGCCGGGCAGGATCTGGGCGACAGCCCAGTCTTCGACAAACTCCGCGCGCGTGAGCCACTTTTTGTTTTCCACCAGCTCGCGCTGCACCACGGCCAGCACACCTCCAAAACCCTGCAACGCCAGCGCCGAGAAAGACCAGAACAAGTCATTGCAGGATTTGGGTTGGGGGTGAGGTGCTGCGGATGCAGCATCTGCAGAATCGGGAGAGGGATTGAAGTTCACGCTGGGGGCTTGCTGGAAGGGTATGGGGCCTATGGTAACGGCGGCAGCTGGTTAACCCTAAACTTGCTTTTGGGGGATGCTACGCTGTACAGTCCAAGTACAAGCTATGTTGTGCAGCCTTCGCGTGACAGGTCGCAAGACACTCCCAGCTCCCAAGAGGTTTGCAGCGTTTCAATCAGGTCACTCTAGGGTATCTTTTTGATAAAGCATTTCTTTTTGCGGCTTTCTCTGAAGACGCGTGTCACGCTTTATACGCTGGCCATATTTGTGGCCAGCATATGGGTACTCGCGTTCAGTGCCAGCCACATATTGCAAGAGGATATGCAACGCTTGCTTGGGGAGCAGCAGTACTCCACCGTTTCCGTGGCTGCTGCAGCCGTGAACGATAACTTTGCGGATCGCCGCAGTGCGCTGGCGGCCAAGGCATTGCAACTGGATGCGAAACTGATGGGTAATCCTGTCGCTTTGCAGGAACAGCTGGAAAATTTCCCTGTTCTGCTTCAGCTATTCAACGGCGGGATATGGGTGTCTGATGCCAAAGGCACTGTCATCGCTGATGTACCCGTTTCGGCGCAGCGGCTGGGTGTCAATTACTTGGATATGGAATTCATGGCGACGGTCCTGATTGAGGGCAAGTCGTCGGTCAGCAAGCCGATCATTGGCAAAAAACTGAAAGCGCCGATTTTCGCCATGAGCAGCCCCATTCTGGATGCCTGGGGAAATGTGATTGGTGCCTTGACGGGCGTTACCAATTTGAGCAAACCGAACTTCCTCGACAAAATTACGCGGGGCCAATATGGCCTGACGGGCGGTTACATCCTCGTGGAGCCTAAATCCAGACTCATTCTGACGGCGAACGACAGGAGCCGCATCATGGAAGTGCTCCCGGACCCTGGAGTCAACAAGTACGTTGACAGAAACATCGCCGGTTACGAGGGCTATTCCGTTCTCGTCAATGCGCTGGGCGAAGAGCAACTGGCGTCAGTTCAGCAAATTCCGGCTGCGGGCTGGTACATGCTGCTGGGTACACCGATTGTCGAGGCTTTGGCACCGATTCACCATGCACAAGAGCGCCTTATCCTGACCGCGCTGGTGCTGTCGCTGATGGCGAGCTTGATTACCTGGTGGATTCTGAAGCGCCAGCTCCAACCCTTGGTCGCTGCGGCCAATGCGATGGTCGAACTGACACATACGCAAAATATTCCAGCACCGTTGCCCGTCAGCAGCCAGGATGAAATTGGAAAACTCATGGGTGGCTTCAATCACCTCATCGTGACCTGGAAGACGCGCGAAGCCGCCCTCACCGAGCGCAAGGAAAAGCTGGAGTTGGCAGCCAGTGTCTTCACCCACGCATTGGAGGGCATCTTCATTGCGGATAGACACCATACCGTGGTGGAGGTGAATGCAGCGTTCACACGGATTACCGGGTATTCCGCTGCTGACTCGGTCGGACACAACACGAGCCTGCTGAACTCGGGCCGCCACAGCGCAGATTTTTTCAGCGATATGCGTCGCTGTGTGGACGAGCAGGGCTTCTGGTACGGCGAGATATGGATTCAGCGCAAGGACGGTGAGGCCTTCCCGGCACTTCAGACGATCAGTGTCGTGCGAGACAGCACGGGTGCCGTGCAATACGAGGTGTCTTTTCTCTCCGACATTACCGAGCGCAAAGAGCATGAGGACCAGTTGCAGCACATCGCCCATTTTGATTCTTTGACCAACTTGCCGAATCGCGTGTTGCTGGCAGACCGGATGCAACAGGCGATGGCGCAGGTACGGCGCAGGCAGTTGCATCTGGCGGTGATCTATCTGGATCTGGATGGCTTCAAGAGCATCAATGACCGACACGGACATGATGCGGGCGACGCAGTGTTGATGGCCCTGGCGACGCGTATGAAGCAGGCTTTGCGTGAAGGGGACACCCTGGCCCGTATGGGCGGCGATGAATTTGTCGCCATCCTGATTGACCTTGAGACCCAGGACGCGTGCATGCCCCTGTTGAACCGTTTGCGCGAAGCCGCAGCCACACCGGTGCAATTGGGAGATGTCGCTGTCGACGTATCGGCGAGCCTGGGGGTGACTTTCTATGCTCAGGACGACGCAATTGATGCCGACCAGTTGCTGCGCCATGCCGATCAGGCGATGTACCAGGCGAAGGTGGCGGGCAAGAACCGGTACCAGATCTTTGACGCAGAAAAGGACAACAGCATTCGCGTTCGCCATGAGAGCGTGGGGCGCCTGGAGCTGGCGCTGAAGCGGGGCGAATTCGTTTTGTTTTACCAGCCCAAAGTCAATATGCGCAGCGGCCAGGTGGTTGGGGCAGAGGCCCTCATCCGCTGGCAGCATCCCGACAAAGGCTTGCTGTCTCCTGCACAATTCTTGCCGATGATGGAGGACCATCCCTTGGCCATTGCGGTGGGCGAGTGGGTCATCGAGACGGCATTGATACAGATGGAGGCCTGGCACGCACACGGTCTGGACATGCCGGTGAGCGTCAACATCGGACCGCAGCAGCTCCAGCAAAAAAGTTTTGTTGAACGGCTGGCGGGCATCATGGCGACCCACCCATCCTTTCCTGCGCGTCGTCTGGAGTTGGAGGTGCTGGAGACCAGCGCGCTGGACGATGTTTCGCAAGTTTCCAGACTGATTGAAGCCTGCGCTGCCCTTGAGGTGGACTTTGCGCTGGATGATTTTGGAACCGGATACTCCTCGCTGACCTACTTGAGGAGGCTGCGCGTCAAGACGCTCAAGATTGACCAGAGTTTTGTACGCGACATGCTCGAAGATGCGGATGACCTGGCCATCCTGCAGGGTGTCATTGGCCTGGCAAGCGCCTTCAAGCGGCAGGTGATTGCCGAGGGGGTGGAGACCGTGGCACATGGTACGGCACTGCTGCTACTGGGCTGCGACCTGGCGCAGGGCTACGGCATTGCACGCCCCATGCCCGCGGAGCAATTGCCCGCGTGGGCGGCCTCCTGGAAACCTGATGCAGAGTGGTCGGGTGCGGACCTCTGACCCAAAATATCAGGCGGACTTTTTTTTCTTCACTGTTTTTTTCGCTGCGCCGACGGCCCCACGTTTTGCAGTCGCTGGTTTCGCCACTGGCGCCTCCAACCCCAACGCGGTCTCCAGTTCCTCGATCGATTGCTCGGTGTAATCCAGCATGCGTTGCAGCGCGGGTACCGAGCGGCGGCAGGCGATGAAGCCGAAGCCGAGGTTGTCGCGGTAGCCGCTGATGGTGATGTTCAGCGCCAAATAATGCGTTGGGATAGAGACTGGGTAGATCTCGTCCAGCGAGGCGCCGTTCATGTAGAGCGATTCCCGCGCACCGGGGACGTTGGAGATCACCAGGTTGAACGGTGGGTATT
>JAYWAV010000020.1:0-7364 GCA_043782015.1 Rhodoferax sp.
ACGGATTCGATGGTGCCGCGTGTCAATGTGGCGCTGCTGACGACGGCCGTACCCAGCGTGGCGACAGCTTTGAAGATCGGGCTGCCGCTTCCGGTGTAGGTGCTGGCATCCCAGTCGAAGTTGACGCGTCCGGCTTCTTGCGGGCCAAGATTGATGGTGCCCAGCGTCTGGCCACCAGGGCTCATCACGGTCACAGTAACTTTGTCGGCCTTACCTGCCAGATCGACAGCACCCCGGCCAACGCCATTTTTGACGGCCAGCAGATTGCCGTCAGTCAATACTTCGCGGCCAATCATCGAGGCGCCTTGCAGCACCTGCATCGCCGAGAATTGGGTTGCCATGGACTTGATGGCTTCATTGACCTGCTGGATGCCGGTGACGGTATTGATCTGCGCCATCTGGCTGGTCATCTGCGCGTTGTCCATAGGATTCATCGGATCCTGGTTGTTCAACTGGGCGACCAGCAACTTCAGAAAGCGGTCCTGCTGTGCCGCCGCATCGGTGGTCGAAGCTTTGGTGGTGCTATTGCCGGCCAATGCAGCATTGGCCGCATTGGCGGTACTGGCGTTGGGGTTGACGTTACTGGTCAGCATGGTTCAGCTCCTCTTGCCTATTGGCCCATTTGCAGGGTTTTGAGCAGCAGCGTCTTGGCCGTGTTCATGACTTCCACATTGTTTTGGTAGGAACGCGAGGCGGAGATCATGTTGACCATCTCTTCCACCGGGTTCACATTGGATTGCGTGACATAGCCATCCGCGTCTGCAGATGGATGCGTCGGGTTGTGCACCCGGCGCATCGGTTCATTACTTTCCAGAATCCTGGAGACCTTGACGCCGGACGACGCGTCCGTGCCCATGGGCACGGTCTCGAACACCACCTGGCGGCTTTTGTAGGCTTGGCCATCGGGGCCTGCCACAGCGTCGGCGTTTGCCAAGTTGCTGGCCACCACGTTGAGACGTTGCGACTGTGAACTGATCGCACTGCCGGACACATTGAAGATGGAGAACATGGACATGGTTATGCCTTCCGACGAGTGGCCTCTAGGGAGGCATGCGCCCCCTTGGGGGGCAGTGAACGAATGTGATGGAGGTACATGCTTTTATCTTCTGTCAGGCCTACTGACCCTGAATCGCGCTCAAGATCGTGCGCGAAGAGCCGTTAATAAACCGAAGGGTGGCCTCGTAGCGCACCGAGTTGTCGACAAAATTGGCACGTTCGCGGTCCATATCAACGCTGTTGGCGTCCATGGACGGCTGACTCTGCGCGGTATATCCCAGGCCGCCGCCTTCAGCGCTTTGGCCAGTCTTGGCCTGCAGCGGGATGTGGCGTGCGTCGGTCATACCCTGTGCGTTGCCGCTGCTCGGGGCAGCGGCGGGAATGCTGAGGTTGCTGGTGCCCGTGGCTTGCGCCATAGCCTCTTTGAAATTGAAGTCGCGGCCGGAATAACCCGGAGTATCGGCATTGGCGATGTTGCTGGCGATCACACGCTGGCGTTCGGCGCGCAGGACCAGTGCTTTGGCTTGAAAGTCCAGGGCATTGGTCAGATTCGCAAACATGAGGGTCACCTTTGAAGGAGGCTTCGGTCACACAGCAGGCGCTGGTGCATCGGCGTGAAACGATTATGGGAAAAACTTGAATTTTTGAGCCGGTGAATTGAGGGGTTTTTGTCCCGCAATTGCGCTGGTTTGGCTGCGCCCTGCTACCTATAGTTGCACTGTCTTCTTTACCCGGAGCTGTCCCTCTGACAGTCAATGGCATGTGGCCTACAGTCTTTCCCAAGGTTGCGACGCAGGTGTTGATCCGAACGCTCAGTTTCGGGCTGGCGGGGCTGTGCCTGGCGGGCGCAGGGACTGCCCAGACTGCGCCCGCAAACCCTTCGTATGAAGAGATTGCAGCGCGCTGGGTGAAAGACAGCGTAGCGCGGGAGGCGGCTGATCCAGGCCTGAGAATGGATGTGCAAATGGGTCCGCTGGATGCGCGGCTCAAGCTGGCAGCCTGCGGCCATGTGGAGCCTTTTTTGCCGCTGGGTTCACGTCTGTGGGGCAAGAGCCGTGTCGGATTGCGATGTGTCGATGGGATTTCGCGATGGAGCGTCACGGTACCGGTCAGCATCAAAGCTGTCGGAAACGCCTGGGTGGTACGCAAGCCGGTGACCCTGGGCAGTGTGGTGAAGGCCGGTGATTTGGTCGAGGCCGAAGTGGATTGGGCTGAAGATTCGGTGCCGGTTGTCCGGACCCAGGCCGAATGGATAGGCCAGATCGCAACGCGGAATTTGCAGACCGGTCAGACCATGCGCCAAGGCATGACCAAGCCCGCCCAAGTGTTCCAGGCAGGAGCCGCAGTCCGGGTGGTCGCACAGGGGGTTGGGTTCATGGTGACTTCCGAGGCCCAGGCCCTGTCAGCCGGGGTAGTCGGCCAGCAGGCCAGGGTACGCATGGAAAGTGGCCGCGTGACCTCAGGGACTGTACTGGATACCCGTACAGTCAAGATTGAGCTTTGATGGCAAGCCGGATGCAAAAAGTCCTAAAGTCCGTCATGATTGGGTCGATAGCAACTGTACGAAGCTGCGCTAATCGTAGTTTTGGAGTCCACAATGAAAATCGGTCAACCCACAGAAATACCCAGCCCGGTAACGCAGGCTGTCAATGCCGCCACGCAGAAATCGGGGCAGCAGGGCAGTGCGTCTGTCGTCGCCAATTCCAACGCGAACAAGAGTACGCGCTCGGCGGGCGTGGCCGTGACCGTTTCCACACTGGCCCGCGATCTGGAGAAAACCGACAGCGACGCCGATGTGGACTTGCAAAAGGTGGGCAGCATCCGCTCGGCCATCCAGGAAGGTACTTACCAGGTCAACCCCGAAGCTATTGCCGACAAATTGTTGTCCAACGCACAGGAACTGCTCAACCGCGCCAAGGGATGAGTCGGGCCTGTGCACATTTACATGTGCAGGAGGCCCCCGATGTCTGATTTCTCACTCGATTTGTACTGGGAGCGTGTTGAAAGTCAATTTCAACGCGCTTCTGTTGCTTTGGCCGATGGCAATAGCCAGGCCTTGAGCGAACACAGCGCCAGCTTGCAGCAGCTGGCGGTAGATTTACTGGACTACCTGAACCGCGGCGGCGCTGTGGCACCGGTCACTCCCGCGCTGCGTCAACGTATGGTTCAACTTGCCACCTTGATGCCTGCCTTAAGGGATACCCTGTACCGGCGTACCGCCTACGCGGATCTGGCGTTGCAGACTTTGGTGCCTGCGGCGCCTGAAGCTACTTATTGGGGTGACCGTGCGCGGCCTGGGGCGGCTGTGTATGGGACGATTCCGAGACAGTCTGGGTCTTTGAGGACGGTGGCTGCTTAGTTTTTTGCTCTCTCTGCGAGGGCTTTTTTAACACCCACTCCCCCAGCCCCTCGCCCCGTCGGCGAGGGGAGTCTTTAAAAGCCGATTTTGTTTTGTCTCGCCGACTGCGGAATTACTGGCGAGAGGCTGCCACCTTTTGTAGCGCGCCACGGCGTAAACCTACGGTTGGGGCTGCCTCGAGCAGAGTAGTGCGGCACTGCTGGCGCTTTGCGGCCAGTAACGATTCATCAGACATCTCAATCCGGCGCGCGTGTCTCGCTGCTGGCGCTACGCGCCAGTCGCTCCGATCTACCTTGTAGGAGGCAGCCCCAACTGCAGGTTTACGCCTCTCCGAGCGATAACAGTAGCAACGCCACGCACGTAATTCCGTATTCGGAGCGCAGCAGCCAAATCGGCTGTTAAGGCTCTCTCTCGCCCCGCAGGGGGGAGAGGGCGGGGGGAGAGTGGGGAAAAAGAAAAAGTGGGGAGAGGACAGAGGAGTCAGTGCGACCGCATCTTCGCCCTTAGCCGCGCAATACTCTGACTGTGCAACTGACAGACTCGCGACTCGGTCACCTCTAAAACAGCGGCGATTTCCTTGAGGTTCATGTCCTGCTCGTAGTACATGCTCATGATGTACTGCTCACGCTCTGGCAGCGTCTTGATCGCTTGAACCAATCCCTGGCGCAGGCGCTGGTCGCGCAGCATATTGAGTGGGTCGGCGTCTGCGTCGGCCACATGGCGGTCCAGGAAGGTGTCGTCGTCGTCGCCGCGTGACATGTCTTCCAGATACACCAGTTGCGTGCCACGCACCTTGCCCAGAAGTGACTGGTAGTCGGGCAGGCTCATGCCCAATTCGGCTGCAATCTCGGACTCGGCAGGACTGCGGCCGAACTTGTGTTCCAGCTTGCGCATCGCAACTTCAATTTCTTTTTGGCTTTTGCGTGAGCCGCGTGACATCCAGTCGTTGTCGCGCAATTCGTCCAGCATGGCGCCACGGATACGTTGCGTGGCGAAGGTTTCGAACTGCACGCCTTGCGAGGCTTCAAACCGGGTCAGGGCATCGGACAGGCCAATCAGGCCCACCTGGATCAAATCGTCCACTTCCACACTGGCTGGCAATTTGGCCATCATGTGGTGCGCCAAGCGGCGTACCAGTGGCTGGTACTGCTTGATCAGCGCGTTGCGGTCGAGTTGGCCTTTTGCCGTGTACATCAATGGGTTCCTGCAAATGCCTCAGTCCGCATAGTCTGCGGAGCGATTGGCCTGGCACCTCTCGCGCCCAACGCCAAACCGGACTCCAGCAGCCGTGAGGCCAATGGCTTCAAATCATATTCCTGTCTGGATCCCTGTGTAGGCGGAGCCAGCCGCAGCATCCGGACCTGATAGCCCAGAAAGTTACGGGCACATTCCGCCAAGTTGACTGATACGGGCGTGGGCGTGGGGTCCGCCACATCAGTGCTGCCCAGCCCGCTGACATTGACGATCGTGGGTTCTACCCGGCCATCCATCAACAGCCGCTTCAACGCCAGATAACTGGTCAGCAGCGCATTCTTGCTGGAGGATACCGCAAGCAGCGGACGGGCGCTGCTACCACGCAGCAAAGCCGCAAGCGCCTCAGGTTTTGCATAAACCAGCACCACCGCGTCGTCTGCAAACAGTTGCCCGAGTTGCGGCCATGCGGCGCCGACGCCGGAGGCGCGGGTGTGCAGTTCCTGCAGGCCGCGCGCCGCGGGCAGGATTTGCCAGGCCGCTTCCGGGCGATTTTGTCCACCGGGCCAAAAGCCGTCTTCCAGCAAACGGGCCAGACCGGGCTCTGCGCGGGTTTCGCGCTTGGTGGCGTCCAGTACCGTGATGGAGTAGCCCAGCTCCAGATAGGCAGAGCACAGTTTCCACAACACGGGCATGTCCGAGTGTTCGTCGCCATGGCTGACCATGGCAATGAGCTGAGGCCCTTGCAGCGCTGAAAGTGCCTGCAGACCGCTTGCCTGGTGAACCTGGAAATCAAGCATGCAGCATGCCCTGATGGATATCGCCGCTGGAGTGGCTGAAGATGAAGCCCAGATCAGAGGCCTGCGGGTCATAAGCGGATGCGCTTGTGACGCGCATGGATGTACGGACCAGCTTGCCCGAATCAGCGGCATCCCAATCTTCGGGAACGCGCTGGCCATTGGTCACGCCGCGCACCACCAATTGGTGGCGTATACACGCGTCGATGGCGGGCCCAAGTTTGACGGCCTCGTCGATCTTGGAGAGGATGACCTGCTGCGGACCGGCGGACTTGAACCCGGCGACCGTGTCGTCCAGCGTGTCGCCATGGCCGCCCGCATTGAGCACCAGCAAGCGCTTGATGCCCGGCAAGGTCAGCAGTTCCAGCATTTCCAGCTTGCGTGGATCGCGCGGGGCCAAGCCTGTTGTGTCGATCAATACCATCTTTTTGTTGGACAGCAGACCCAGCAGGTCTTGCAGCGCTGCCTTGTCATGTGCCAGGTGTGCAACCACCCCCAGCATCTTTCCGTACGCACGCAATTGCTCTTGCGCGCCTACGCGGTAGGCGTCCAGCGTAATCAGACCCACGCTGGCTGCTCCATGGCGCAGCGCGCACATGCCGGCCAGTTTGGCGGCGGTCGTGGTCTTGCCAACGCCGGTCGCGCCAATCAATGCAAAGGTTCCGCCTTCTTCGGTCAGTGCGGCGCCCTTGGCATCGGTGCGCACATTGCGCTCCAGCACGTCCATCACCCAACGGCCTGCTTCATTGGCATCGGATGCTTCTGGCAATTTCTCAAGAATAGTGCGGGACAGGGCAGGCGAGTAGCCTGCGCGAATCAATCGCAGCATCAGGTTCGACTGGATCGGGTTCTGGCGGGCCTGGCCCAGCCAGTTCAATGTGTTGAAGCGGTCTTCAATCAAGACCTTCATCGCGTGCAGTTCGTTGACGATGTTGGGCGGCATGGCCGGTGCTGCCGGTTCGGCTTTGCGCGTCATGATGGGCTTGGGCTTCTGAGGCCCAGGATCGGCCGGGATGATGCGTGGTACCTGGCGTGTGGGTACCGGTGCATCGGCCGCTGCCAAACCTTTGGCCTCAGCAGCTTCCTGGCGCTTGCGTGCCATGCGTTCCCGCACGTAGTCCTGGAACGACAGTGTGCTCATCGCCAATTGGTCGGCATCGTCTTCTACCTTGCTCGCCACATCCTTGTAGCTCAATGGCTCAGCCGCACGTTGTGCAAAGGGGCGGCGGCTGGAGGACGAGGATGCCTCTTGGTCCAGTGCGGCCAGCGTCTCTTCGGCAGTGGCAACTACTTCCACGCCGTTTTCCGTGGGCCGGTTGGACAGGATCAGCGTACTGTCGCCAAAAGCCATGCGGGCTTTGGCGAGGGCTTCGCGGGATGTGGCGGCGGTAAAGCGTTGGATGTTCATGCTGCACCTTTAAGGATGGGGCCAATACGAATGGTGTGGGTTTCAGGGATTTCGCTGTGTCCGAGCACTTGCAGGCGCGGCGCGACGCGGCGTACCAGGCGCGAAATGGAATTGCGGATGGCGTCGGGTACCAGCAGGCACGCGGGCAGGCCCAGTTCTTCCTGCTTCATGGCGGTCTCGGCGGCGTTGCGCGTCAGCATGTCGGCGACACCAGGATCCAGCGCGGGGCCTGACGTATTGGCCAAGGCCTGCATCAGCAGACGTTCCAAAGACGGATCGATGGCAATCACATTGAGCTCTTTGGTAGGGCCATAAATTTGCTGCACGATGGCGGGGGACAGTGCCACCCGCACGCGCTTGGCCAGCTCCGCAGGGTCTACGGTGGTTGTGGCGTGTTCGGCAATCGATTCGATGATGGTACGGATGTCGCGGATATGCACGGCTTCGTCCAGCAGCAACTGCAGCACCTTCTGGAAGACCGCCACCGACACCATCTTGGGAACGACTTCCTCTATCAATTTTGGGGCCAGTTTTGCCACGTGTTCCACCAGTTGTTGTGTCTCGCTGCGGCTCAGCAGTTTGGAGGCCTGAACCTGCATCAAGTGTGACAAAT
>JAYWAV010000021.1:0-2644 GCA_043782015.1 Rhodoferax sp.
CGCAGGTGCAGGACGCCTATTTCGGGGGCCGACGTTGAACCCGACCGTGGCAAACACGCTGGACGTGAAAGGCCTGGTAGGCGGCTATGGCGCGGCCGACCGCATCGTCAAGGGTGTGTCGATGCACGTGGCGGCGGGCGAGCTTGTCACCATCATCGGGCCCAACGGCGCTGGCAAGTCCACTGCACTCAAGCTGCTGACAGGCCTGCTCAAGCCCTCGGGTGGCCAGGTACTCCTGAACGGGCAAGACGTGACAGGGTTGTCGCCCCGTGATCTGGTGGCCACAGGCATGGTGTTTGTGCCGCAAGAGCGCAACATCTTTGGCGAGCTGTCGGTCGAAGAAAACCTCATCATGGGCAGCTTCCTGCACTTGAAAAAAGCCAAAGCCTACATGCAGGACGTGATGCAACGCCTTCCCTTGCTGGCCGAGCGCCGCAAGGCCCTGGGGCGCACACTGTCTGGCGGGCAGCGCCAATTGCTGGCCGTGGGTCAGGCGCTGATGGCGCAACCCAAAGTGCTTTTGCTGGACGAGCCCACCGCCGGCCTGAGCCCGCAAGCGGCGGAGGATTTGCTGACGATGGTCTGCCGCATCCGCGACAGTGGCATTGCCGTGCTGATGGTCGAGCAGAATGCGCTGGACGCACTCAAGGTGTCAGACCGTGCCTATGTGCTGGTGGACGGCCAGAACCATTTTGAAGGCAATGCCCGCGCTCTGATGGATGACCCTCAAATCCGCGCACTGTTTCTGGGTGGCCGCGCCGAGGCCACTGCCTAGAGTTCTAGAAGTTTTGTCACACGTACTTGTTCAACCCGAAAGGAAATTCACCATGTCCATTTCTCTACCCCGCCGCCGTATCCTCACCACCGGCATGGCCCTGGGTGCCGGTCTGGCGTTTTCGCCGCTGGTGCGCGCGCAGGCCGGCCCGATCAAGCTGGGCACGCTCACGCCCCTGACCGGCGCAGGCGGCCCTTACGGCCCGGCCATGGTGACCACCGTGAAGGCCGTCATTGATGAAGTGAATGCCTCCGGTGGCGTGCTGGGCCGCCAGCTGATGCTGGTATCTGAAGACGACCAGACCAGCCCCGAAGCCGGTGTGCGCGCCGCGCGCAAGCTGATCGATGTGGACAAGGTCTCTGCCATCATGGGCACCTGGGCGTCTGCCGTGACGACTGCCGTGGCGCCGCTGTGCTGGGAATCCAAAACTTTCCTGTCCACCGTGTCGGGTGCAGATTCAATCACCGGCCTGCCACATCAGGGCTACCTGGTGCGCACGCAGCCCAACACCACCTTGCAGGGCCGCAAGTTTGGCGAGTTCGCCGCCGAGCAGGGCGCCAAAAAAGTTTTCTTCATGTCGCCGCAAACGCCCTTCTTCCAGAGCCAGCTCGCCAGCATGAAGGTCGCCGTTGAGAAAGCCGGTGGCCGCATTGAATCGCTGGTGTATGACGACAAGAAGCCATCGCTGCGCACCGAGGTGGACACCGCCCTGCGCTCCACGCCAGACCTGATTGTGCTGGGCGGATACACGCCCGACACCACCGTGCTGCTCAAGGACCTGTTCCGCGCCAGCTACAAAGGCAAGCTGCTCGGCTTTGGCTATTCGGTCAACCAGAAGCTGATCGAAGCACTGCCTGGCGAAGTGGCCGAAGGCATCTTCACGCTTTCGCCGTCATCGGATGGGGCCTCAGTGGCCTACAAGCGCGTGGCCGAAATCATCAAGCAGGCCAGCCCCGACCCTTACAGCTGCCAGATCTATGACCACATCAGCCTGATTGTGATGGCCATGGCCCACGGCAAGGGCGCCACCGGCACCACCATCAAGGACCATGTCCGCATGGTGGCGCAGGGCGGTGGCGACAAGGTCGAGTCTGCCGTGGCCGGCCTCAAGTTGATTGCTGCCGGCAAGAAGATTGACTACGCGGGGGCGTCTGGCCCGTGCGACTTTACCGATGTGGGCGATATCACCGACAGCAAGTTCCTCTACCAGCAGGTCAAGGGCGGCAAGCTGGTGGACCTGAAGGTCGCCTGACCGAAACGGCAGACGCAAGGAAGCTCCCGACACCATGTTCGAACCCCTGCTGCAGGCCGTGCTCAATGGCCTGGTGTCCGGCACCATCCTCACGCTGCCGGCCATGGGCTTCAGTGCCATCTTCGCGGTGCTGCGCTACCCCAGTTTTGCAGTGGGAGCGCTGGCGTCGTTTGGTGCCTACGCAGGCTGGCTGGCCAACACGCGCTGGGGCTGGCCGGCGGAGGCCGCCATTCCGGTGGCGTTTGGGGTGGCTGCCGGCGTGGGCACGCTGGCCGAATGGGTGGCTATCCGCCCACTGGAGAAATCCGGCGCGCTGATGATGTCAGTGGCGTCACTGGCTTTGAGCTTTCTGCTGGAGAACCTGCTTCGCTTCAGCTTTGGCAATGACCTCAAAGGCTTTGAGCTGGCACTGTTGCGCGACGTCACCTTCGGGCCGCTGCGCATTGGGCCGCAGCAGCTCAAGAACATGGCGCTCGCGCTGGGTGTGATGCTGGCCGTGTGGGCCTTCCTGCGCTTAAGCAACACCGGCCGCGCCATGCGTGCCGTGGCCGACAACCCCGACCTGGCCCGTCTGCGCGGCATACGACCCGCCCGTGTGGCGTTGCTCACCGTGGCGG
>JAYWAV010000022.1:0-7336 GCA_043782015.1 Rhodoferax sp.
GCTGGCGGGAATGATATTGGAAGTCGACGCTTAAGCGGTAGTTCAGGGCAACCGCGTATCGAGTTTTTCCAGTCGTTGCGTCAGCTCACGCACGGCTTCTGTCAACGCCAGCAGTTCGCGTTCTTTCAGCAAGTCAATTTTTTCGTGGAGCAGCTCAATTTCCAGCTCGGCCTTGACGTTGATTTCGTAATCGGTTTCCGCATGGCGGCGGTCCAGTTCGGATTGCCGGTTCTGACTCATCATGATGGCAGGCGCAGTGTAGGCCGCCTGAAATGACAACAACAGATTCAGCAGGATGAAGGGGTACGGGTCCCAGGAACCGTTGCCAAACCAGATGTTGCCGCTGATCCAGAGAACAATCAGTGTGCTCTGGATGATGATGAATCGCCACGAACCCACGGTGGTGGCGACAATGTCGGCCAGCCACTGGCCGCGCGTCGGCGGCGGTGGCTCAAAGTGTTCTGGGACCACGCTGGCGGGTGGTTTGAATTTCTGTCGGTGCTTGCGCCGGTGCGCGCGCAGCACTTCAAGTTGCTTCTTGTCCTCTGGGGGCGTGGGGGTGACGACAGATGTTGCAGCTTGGGTGCTCATGGTGGGTCCTTGTGATGCCACCAGTATGCGCTGCAACCTTACACGCCCATGCGGTCGCGCATTTCGTACCAGAGTGCGCCCAAAGCCGTGAACGGCACACGAAAGAAACGACCACCAGGGAATGGATAGTGCGGCAAGCGCGCGAAGGCGCCAAAGCGCTCCGCATCGCCGCGAATCGCCTCGCCCAGCAGGCGACCGATCAGGTGCGTGAAAGTAATCCCGTGGCCGGAGCAGCCCTGGGAGTAATAGATGTTGTCCGACAGCTTGCCCACTTCCGGCAGGCGCGACAGCGTGAGCAAAAAGTTGCCGGTCCAGCCAAAGTCGACCTTGACGCCTTTGAGCTGCGGAAAGGTCTTCAGCATCTTGGGCACGATGATGGATTCCACATGCGCCGGATCGCGCGCGCCATAGACCACGCCACCACCGTAGATCAGGCGCTTGTCGCCCGACAGGCGAAAGTAGTCCAGCAGAAAGTTGTTGTCTTCGACGCAGTAGTCAGAAGGGATGAGTTCATCTGCCAACTTTCCCAGCGGTGCCGTGGCAATCACCTGCGTGCCGCACGGCATGGACATGCCAGCCAGCTTGGGCTCCAGTTCGCCGATATAGGCGTTGCAGGCGACGATCACAAAACGGGCTTTGACCTGGCCCTGCACGGTATGCACGGTGGCCTGTGCGCCGCGCTCGATGCGGGTGACTGCGGATAGCTCGTGGATCACGCCGCCCAGGCTTTCCAGCGCCGCGGCTTCGCCCAGCGCCAGGTTCAGCGGGTGAAAGTGGCCGCCGGTCTTATCGACCAGCAAGCCTTCGTAGCGATCAGAGTTGACCACCTTGCGCACTTCTGTTTTGTCTTCGATCAGTGTCAAACCAGTATGGCCCCACTTTTCCCACAGCAGCTTGTGCTCTTGCAACTGGTGCACCTTGCGTGCCGTCGTCGCGGCGTAAACCCCGCCGTCTTTCAGATCACACTGGATGTTGTATTTGGCAACCCGGTCGCGAATGATTTGTGCGCCTTCAAACATCATCTTTCCCAGTGGCTCTGCAGCCGCTCGGCCAAACTTGGCCTCGATGACGTCTATGTCGCGCGAGTAGCTGTGCACAATCTGGCCGCCATTGCGCCCCGACGCGCCCCAGCCCACGCGGGCCTGCTCCAGCACGACCACCTTGTAGCCGGCTTCTGCCAGCGCGATGCCTGCAGATAGCCCTGTGTAGCCTGCGCCGACGATGCAGACATCGGCCTCTACGCTGCCTTGCAGCGCATTGCGCGGCGGCGACGCGTTGGCGGATGCAGCGTAATAAGACGGGGCGTGTGCGGTGGCAGGCATGGCATTTCCAGTGGATGCCTGTACGGTAATGCAGCGCGGTGCTCCGACCAAGGGCCAATTGGAAATCGGCGACCAGTGCCACTTCCGGCAGTTAGATGTTGCCCGGCGTCGGGTCGTAGCCCGAGGAACGCAAGTGCAATGCAAGCGATGCATCCATGCTTTGTGTGTGCTGCGCAAACCATGCGCCCAGTTCGTACGCCATTTTCCGCACGGCGGCGATACCGCTCTTGTCTCCAAGGGCTTCGCCCTCGCGCATCACTTGCAGGATCACCTTGTGCTGGATCGCGTGGCTGCTGTCCCGTGCATATCCGGTTGCCAGCATCCAGCGGTCTTCGGCATCAAATTGCTGTTGGGTATGGGCTATCAGTGTGGTCCAGCAGGACAGGACGTCCGCGTCTGCGGCGGTCACCGCGGCTGCCAGCAAATCGACAAACGCATGGTGTGCCTGGTCCATCAGCGGTATGTCCACGGCCAGTGCATCGCTCCACAGCAGCGGGTTGGCAAGTGCGCCGTTCATGTTCAAGGGCAGTTCTCCAGAAGTTGCGTGCTGAGACTATTCCCTTTGGGGTCTGCTGCTTTGATGCAGGTCACAGGATGGGCATGCAGGCGCACCGATAATGTGGCCCACCATGACGAGTTCTTTTTCTCCGCCCAGCCTGACCCAGCCCGATGCGCTGCAACCTGCCCTGCAACAGCAAGGCTACGCGGTGGTAGCGCCCGCGCTAGTGTGCGCCATGGCGGCCATTCCGGTACCCGCGCTGCAGGCCTGGCAGGGCCTTTGGAACGACCTGCCCCCAGATCACTACCTGCGCGATGGCGGCCGTTACCGGCGGCGGCGCCACTCCTGTTTCACGGTTAGCGGCGACGTGGTGGCGCTGGTGGCTCACCGACCGCACTGGCAATCCGTCGAATACAACGCGCTGCACGGCGGCATGCAACGCCACTTCGAGCCCATGGATGCGAATATGGCTGCGGACGCCCAATGGCTGCGCTTGCTGGCCTGGCTGGGCCGCGAGTGTTCGGCGCTAAAAGGCGAACAAACCTGGTACACGGAAGCGCATCAGTTCCGCATCGACACCACCGATGGCATTGGCCGCCCAACCCCCGAAGGCGCACACCGCGACGGTGTGGATCTGGTGGCGGTCTTTCTGGTGAACCGCCATGCGGTCAAAGGCGGCGAGACACGGGTGTTTGAGGCCGACGGCCCCAATGGCCAGCGCTTCACGCTGGAAGAGCCCTGGTCAATGCTGCTGCTGGATGACGCCCGTGTGATTCACGAATCCACCCCGATCCAGCCATTAGCAATAGTGCCCCACGCTCCGCCGCTGCGCGGGTCGCTGCCCCCCGAGGGGGCGAATCCTCCTTGGGGCGGCCCGGCGGCGAATTGTCGGGCTACCGCGACACGCTGGTCGTCACGCTGCGAGCGGGTGGTTTTCAGGGGGTGTGAGCAGGCGCTGCATCAGATCGCGCACGCTGCGGATCTGGTTGCCAAAAGGCAGTGTGCCTGCGCCCCGGAAGAACAGGCCCTTCTTCACATCGCCGCGCAGCGCAGCGGCCAGCTGGTTGTCAATACAGAACTGCCCCCAACCCTGCAAGCCATCGCGCAGGCCGCAATTGGCCAGGCAGTCAAAGCTCTTGGTGCAGCGGGCCTTCACGTGCGCCACCGCCTGCAGCTTGGGTTCGATTTTCAAATAGGCGCGTAGCCAGGGCGTGTTCACCGCGCGTGCCGGCAGGCCAGCCACGCTGATGAACTCCACCATGTCTTCCGGGCGCGCTTCTGCCAGCACGCGTTTGAACTCGGCATGCGCATCGCTCTCTTCGGTCACGGCAAAGGCGGTGCCCAATTGCACGGCAGAAGCACCCAGCGATTGCAACCGCGCAATGTCTTCGAAGCGGGAGATGCCACCTGCAGCAATCAGCGGAATCTCCTTTTCGTACCCGGCGTCCTTGAAGAATTGCCGGACCTGTGGAATGACGTTTTCAAAATCAAAGCGTGTATCGTCCAGGTCGGCAATCTTGGAGGCTCCGAGGTGGCCACCGGCCAGGCGCGGATGCTCGATCACGATGGCATCAGGCAGGCGCTTTTTGCGCTCCCATTTTTTGACCAGCAATTGCACGCCACGGGCGTCCGACAGTATGGGAATCAACGCGACTTTGGGGTGGTCTTTGGCGAGGTCCGGTAGGTCCAGCGGCAAGCCCGCACCCACGACGATGGCGTCAATGCCGGCTTCCAGTGCGCGGGTGACCGACGCGGCGTATTCGGTGACGGCCCGCATTACGTTGATGGCCAGCATGCCACGCCCCTGCGCGTGTTTCCTGGCTGCTGCTATTTCGCGGTCGATGGCCAGCAGATTGGCCTGGTTGATCCCCGCCTTGGCTTGATCGCCGATTGCCAACTCCCGCGTGCTGTCCATCAGGTCCGGGTAACGGCGCCTGAGGTCTACGCTGGAGAGCGTACCCATGCCACCCAAGGCCGCCACGCTGCCTGCCAGGCGGTGGCCGGAAATGCCGATACCCATCCCGCCCTGCACGACGGGCAGCAGGGAGTGTTCTCCCACTTGCAGGGCGCTCAGGCCGCTGCGCTGCAGCCAGTGGGCAGGCTCTGTGCCGAGTTGTGGATATAGGGGGTGTGCTGTGGTCATGGGGCTGCGGAGACCGCTGAAAGTACAAGCGCACAGCTTAGGTTAGGGCCACAGCAGGACTATTGCGATGGATCAAACCCCGCGCTCAAATACGTGCCTGGGCCCCGGATAGGGCGAAGATTTGGAAAAGTCAGGCCGCGATCTAGACCTCCACGCCACCGCGCCCCACGGCCATGGCGGCGCGCATCCCGGCATGGTCTGACTCGGGTGCCCAGTCGCAAAAGTCGCGGCCCAGAATATCCTGAACGTCGTACCCGACGATGGCCTTGCTGATGAAAAGAATATTGCCGTCCCGGTCAAGCCCCGGAATCACGTCCTCCTTGCTGCGGAGGATGTTCTGCAAAGTGTTTTCCAGCTTGTGCCGACCAATGGCCTGCTGCGGATTGCGACGTTCTTCCATGGGCATGGATGTCCTCTCCGGGGCCGGTCTGTAGGTTTACTTTTTCCGAAAGTCTGGACGCTTTAGGCAGGGGGCGCCAGGGGACTACTACTGACGCACGTCGGCTACGGGGTCAGCGCCAAAATCGGGACGGTTCAGGAAGGCGATGATTTTTTGCGCAGCTTCTTGCGGGCTGCTGAGTTGCTTGCCACTGTGCATCCCGGCGAACATCGCGACGTCCGGAAACTTGGCCGGATCGCTGGTGCGTAACTGCACTTGCATGTCGGTATCGATCACGCCGGGCGCCAGCGCGCACACCTTGGCACCATTCTCCAGTTGCGCTTCGTCCAATGCCACGCAGCGGGTGAAGTGGTCCATGCCTGCCTTGGCGGCGCAATAGGACGCTGAGGAGGCCATCGCGCGCCGCCCCAAACCGGAGGAAATATTGAGCACCTTACGCGGCACCGTCCATTTGCCGGTGGCACCCAGAAATGCGGCGGTCAATTGCATCGGCGCTTCCAGACCCACCCGCAGCGCGGTTGCAAGTTCACCTGGGTTGGCATCGCGCAGCGGCACCATGGTCGAAATCAGCGCGGCATTGTTTATCAAGGTGGCGCTGGCAATGGTCTGGGGATCGATGCTCTTCAACCAGGCGCTCAGCGCCGTGGCAACCGTCTCGCCTTGCGCCAGGTCTTGCGGCCATTGCTCTATCTGCGCGCCCTTGGTTTGCGCCTCTTCGGCCAGTTGCGCATTGGTGTTGCGCGAGATGCACAAAAGGCGTGCCGTTGGCGACAAAAGTTGCTGCGCAATGGCCAGGCCCATGCCGCGCGAGGCGCCCGTGATGATGGTGATGTGCATAGACAATTTTAAACAGGTGGGCTCAGAGCACATCACTGCGTGAGTGGTCTCACCCGCAGTGTCTCAGAAGGCGACGGCCTGTCCGTCCTTGCGGGGATCGGAACCGGCGACATAGCCGTCACCATGGCGATGAATCAACTGCGCTCCGCCAAATGCGAAGACGCCATTGCCAGTTTCGATGCTGATTTCGTGCCCCAGGTCGCGCAGGCCTCGCACGACAGCCGGATCAAACCCTGGCTCCAGTGCCACCTTGCGCCCCTCCAGCACGCGCCAGCGCGGCGCGTTGGCCGCCGCCTGTGGATTCTGGCCATGGCGCAGCACGCGCATCGCCATCTGCACATGGCCTTGCGACTGCATGGGCCCGCCCATCACCCCGAAGGCCATTTGCGGCGTGCCGTCGGCATGCATCGCAAAGCCCGGAATGATGGTGTGCGACGGACGCTTGTTGCCAGCCACTTCGTTGGCATGTCCGGGTTGCAGCGTGAAACCCGCGCCGCGGTTTTGCAGGCTGATGCCGGTACCAGGCACCACGATGCCAGAGCCAAAACCCATGTAGTTGCTCTGGATGAACGACACCATCATGCCGTTCGCATCGGCCGTGGTCAGGTAGACCGTCCCGCCTGGGCGTGGCGCGCCAAAAACGGGTTCACCTGCTTTGTTCGGGTCTATCAACCGCGCGCGCTGCTTCAGGTAATCGGGCTGCAGCAGGTCGTCTGTAGAGAACCGCATGTGCTTCGGGTCCGCGTTGCACTGGTGCAAGTCGGCCAGCGCCAGCTTCATCGCTTCAATCGACACATGGACGGTCAGCAAATCGTCGACGCCGTGGCCGTCCATGCCCCAATGCTCCAGCATGCCCAGCGCCATCAGCGTGGCGATGCCCTGGCCGTTGGGTGGGATTTCGTGAATGACGCTGTTGCCGAATTTTTGCGAAATCGTGCCGCACCAGTCCGGCTGGTGGTTCGCCAAGTCGTCCAGCGCGAGCGCGCCGCCATGGGCCTTTGCGTGGGCAACCATGGCCTGTGCCAGATCACCGCGGTAGAAATCTTCGCCCTCACTTTGCGCAATACGCTCCAGTGTTTGTGCGAGCGCCGGATTTCTAAAAATCTCTCCAGCCAAAGGCGCGGAGCCGTTGGGCGCAAAGCACTCGGCAAAACCGGGCTGGTCGCCCAGCCGTTGCAGGCCCAGTTGCCAAAGCGTGGCGATGATGGGCGACACAGAAAAACCGTGTCGCGCATAGTCCACTGCTGAGGCGGCCAGCTCGGTCAGCGGCTTGCTGCCAAATCGCTGGTTCAGCGCGACCCATGCCGACACGGCGCCGGGCACGGTGACCGACTCCCAGCCGCGTTCCGGCATAGCGGCCTGTCCCGCAAACTGATTTGGTGTCCACACTGCGGGGGAGCGTCCACTGGCGTTGAGTCCATGCAATGCCTTGCCATCCCAGACGATCGCAAACGCATCGCTGCCGACGCCACAGCCGGTGGGCTCTACGACGGTCAGCGTCATCGCCGCAGCCAGCGCCGCGTCCATCGCGTTGCCGCCGCGCT
>JAYWAV010000023.1:0-2640 GCA_043782015.1 Rhodoferax sp.
CTTACAGTCTGGCACGAACGCAATACCCGCGCTCTGTGTCAACCATCTCACAAGCAAAAAGGGCATCCGAAGATGCCCTTTTTTGATGGATGGCCAAGCGATTAGCGCAAACCAGCGACGTAGTCGGAAACTGCCTTGATTTCCTTGTCGTTCATCTTGGCTGCCACCTGGGTCATTTGCAGGCTGTTCTTGCGAACGCCGTCACGGAAGCTGGTCAACTGGGCAATGGCGTAGTCCGAATGCTGACCGCTCAGACGCGGGTATTGCGCAGGAATGCCAGCGCCATTGGGGCTGTGACAGCCAGCGCAAGCTGGTACTTGTCGATCGGCAATGCCACCGCGGTAAATACGTTCACCCAAGGTCACGAGTTCCTTGTCCTTGGCAAAACCGGGCTTGGCCTTTTTGGAAGCCACCCAGTAAGCGATGTTCTTCATGTCTTCGTCTGACAGTGCAGAAGCGAATCCCATCATGATCGGGTTGGCGCGCTTGCCAGATTTGAATTCCTGCAATTGCTTGACCAGGTACTCCGGATGCTGCTGGGCCAGCTTGGGGTAGGCAGGCGTGCCCGAGTTGCCGTCGGCACCGTGGCAAGCTGCGCACACCGCGCCATAACTGGCCTCGCCCTTGGCCAGGTCTGGCTTGGCGGCCTTGGCGGGTTCGTGGCTGGCGTCAGCTGCGAAAGCCGGGAACTGGGCACCTAGGAGGGCAACCGCGATAAGCAGGGGGGCAATCAACTTCATAATCGTTTCGTGTCTGGTGAGCAAAACTGCACGCATTCTACATTGCCCCCATGCTCTTCAGCGCGCGGGTTGCTGCTGCTCGAGAGGGTCAATTTGTCTTGGGCGGCCCGGCGACAAATTAGAATGCGTCTCCGGGCCTACCTAACTACTCAATGACCACCCACACCAAGCCAACGCCGGCAAAGCCCGCTATTGCTGCGCCTTCTGCCGAAAAATCGGCCGCGGCAATCGCCCTCGGCTGGTTGCACACTGCCAAATTTCTGACGACTGCGCCCGAACTGCACTTCCTGCCCGAGCTGGAAGTGCCGGAGATCGCTTTCGTTGGCCGCTCCAATGCGGGCAAATCCACCTGCATCAACATCCTGACGCAGCAAAAGCAGCTGGCCTTCGCCTCCAAGAAGCCAGGCCGCACCCAGCACATCAACCTGTTTGCGCTGGGCAAGCAGGGCGTCATGGATGCCGTGCTGACCGATTTGCCAGGCTACGGCTACGCGGCGGTACCCAAGGCCGACAAGATTCGCTGGCAACAGGTGATGGCCAACTATTTGGTGACCCGCAAGAATCTGAAAGCCATCGTGCTGATGTGCGACCCGCGCCACGGCATGACCGAGCTGGACGAAATTTTGCTCGATGTGGTACGTCCGCGGGTTGCAGAAGGCCTGAAATTCCTGATCATCCTGACCAAGGCCGACAAGCTCAACCGCAGCGAACAGACCAAGGTTTTGTCCATCACCAAGCTTCAGGCCGGTGGTGGGGACGTGATGCTGTTCTCGGCTCCCAAACGGCAGGGCATTGACGATGTGGCAAAACTCTTGTGGAAGTGGGCGCACCCAGTTTCTGCAACGTCTTCAGAAGAATTGCCGGCGTAGGCTACCTCGGGAACTGGCGAGCACATAAACGCCCCAACAGGCAATCAGTACGGCGGAGCCTCACCGTTGGGCCGGTCCTTGAAGCGTTTGTGCACCCAGTAGTACTGCGGCACCATCGTATCGATATAGCCCTGCAAACGAATGTTCATCAGCGCCGTATCGGCCTCGACATCGTCGCCCGGGTAATCCGCCCAAGCTGGCATCACCTCGATCTCATATCCCTGCGGCGTCATGCGTGTGACAACCGGAACAACTTTGGCCCGACCCAGGCGGGCAAAGCGCGGCAGCGAAGGCACGGTTGCCGCAATGACCCCGTAAAACGGCACCCACAGCGACTCTTTGGGGTCGAAGTTCATGTCGGGCAACAAATACATGGGTTCGCCGCGCTTGATCGCATTGACCATGGGCTTTACGCCCGCCAGTCGCGCGACGATTTCCGGGTTGCCAAAGCGTCGGCGCCCCGCTTCTATCCAGGCGTCGGCGACCGGATTGGCCTGTGCCTGGTAAATGCCCGAACAACGGCGCGGCAACAGCAGCGTCAACGCGGTCCAGCAGGCGTCCATGCCGACAAAATGTGGCCCGAACATCACCGTGGGCGCGTCGCCATCCAGTTCGGATACCGCACCGCTCAGCTTCAGGCGCCCGCGCAACGTTTCCGCGCTGGCGTGCCACAACCAGCCTCGGTCCAGCCAGGACTGGGCGAAGTAGACAAAGTTTTCGCGCGCCACCGCACGAATTTTTTCTTCCTGCCACTCTGGAAAACACAGCCGCAAGTTGATTTGCACCACCCTGCGGCGCGAGCCAACCAGCGCATACAGCAGTCGGCCCAGCAACCACCCCAACGCGCGCATCCAGGAGAGCGGCAAACGGCCAATCCAGACCATCAATACATAGGGCAGTCGGCTCATTGTTTGTCCTCTCGCGGTTGCTTGTAGCGGTCATACCCCCAGAGGTATTGACCTGCGCCCCGCAACACCAGCTGCTCCATGGCCTGATTGATCTGCAAGGTAGCAGCAGCCAGATCCGTTGCC
>JAYWAV010000024.1:0-2637 GCA_043782015.1 Rhodoferax sp.
AAATGAGCGCCGCGCCGTCTGTTGAGATGCCCGTGGCGCAGCGGCGCGCGCAAGTCGTGCAACAGGCTGAAGTTGAACCTCTCCAGAGCCGCCTTGGCATCGGCCAGTTCGCGCTGTAACCGCACGATCTCTTGCTGCTGGGCCAGCAGTTGCGCCACGGGCATCTCAACAGACGGCGCGGCGCTCATTTTTTGGGCCGCTTCCAGCCTGCGATGCTGGCCTGTCGGCCGCGCGCCACGCTCAGTGTGCCAGGCGCCGTGTCCCGGGTGATGATCGAGCCCGCCGCGACGGTGCCGCCCGCGCCAATCGTCACCGGCGCCACCAGCACGCTGTTACTGCCGATGTGCACGTCAGCCTCGATCACGGTCTTGTGTTTGAAGGCGCCGTCGTAATTCGCGGTGATCGCGCCCGCGCCGTAGTTGACGCGTTCGCCCACGGTGGCGTCGCCCAGATAGGCCAAGTGGTTGGCTTTGGCGCCCTTGGCCAGGGTGGAGTTCTTTACCTCGACAAAATTGCCGATGTGCACGTCAGCGCCCAGCCGCGCACCGGGGCGCAGGCGGGCAAAGGGCCCAATCATCGCCCCCGCGCCGACGGTGACGCCGGCCTGTTCGCCGTCGATGTGGGTGAAGGGCTGGATCACCGCGCCCGCGCCGATGCTGGCATTGGCGATCACGCAATTGGCGCCGATTTTCACGCCATCGCCCAGGGCCACCTGGCCCTCAAAAACGCAGTTCACGTCAATCGCCACGTCTTGCCCGCAGCTTAAAGATCCGCGCACGTCAAACCGCGCCGGGTCCGCCAGGCGCACGCCGTGTTCCATGAAGTGCTGTGCCTGGCGCCGCTGGAAGGCGCGCTCCAGCTCGGCCAGTTGCACCGGGCTGTTCACGCCCGCGACCTGCACCGCATCGTCGATCTTGTGGCCGACCACGTCCACGCCATCGGCCACGGCCAACTTCACGATATCGGTCAGGTAAAACTCACCTTGGGCATTTGTATTGTCCAGCCGCGCCAGCCATTGTTTCAGCCGCGCAGCAGGCACCGCCATGATGCCGCTGTAGATTTCCTTGATTTGCCGTTCGGCCTCGCTGGCATCCTTTTGCTCGACGATGCGCTGCACTTTGTCGCCGTGGCGTACGATGCGCCCGTAGCCGCCGGGGTCGGCGAATTCCAGCGTCAGCAGGGCCAGCTTGCTGCCCGCGCAGGCGGCGATCAAGTGCCGCAGGGTGTCAGGCTGGGTCAGCGGCACGTCGCCCGACAGCACCAGCACAATGCCGTCATCCGCCAGCGCGGGCACCGCCTGCTGCACCGCATGGCCGGTGCCCAGTTGCGGCTCCTGGCGCACGAACTTCAATTCCAAACCATCATCAATTGTGCTGCCAGCGCTCGTGGAATAGCGCAGGCTTGCTTCCACTTCCATAGCGCCGTGGCCGGTGATCACCACCACCCGGCGCGCTTTCAGGCGCGCTGCCGTGTCCACCACATGTTGCAGCAAAGCGCGTCCGGCCAGCGGGTGCAGCACCTTGGGCAGCTGGCTTTTCATGCGGGTGCCCTTGCCTGCGGCCATGATGACCACGTCCAGCGCGGGCGCGGGCGCTGGGTTACTATTTGCGACCATGTCTCAATCCTTCATGTTGTCAAAACCAAGCCCTGGGAGTCTGGGCGGCAAATCGGCGTCGGTCCAGAGGCCTGTGCGGATTATCGGCTGGCGCAGGCTGGGCTGGCTGCTTGGCGTTGCGGCGCTGGCCTTGCTGCAAGCCTGCAGCGCGGTCAAGCTGGCCTACGACAACTCTCCCGAGTTTGGCTACTGGTGGCTCGACGCCTACGTCGACTTCAACGACGCACAAAGCACCAAGGTGCGCGAGGAACTGGCCCGCCTGCAGCAGTGGCACCGCGCCAATGAGTTGCCCAAGATCGCCGATCTGCTGCAAAAAACGCAGCAGCTTGCCATGGCCGATGCAAGCCCCGCCAGCGCCTGCAACCTCTACGCCGACAGCCGCCAGCGTTTCAACGCGGTCACCAGCCAGGTGGAAAACGCCGCCGTCGTGCTGGCCATGAGTTTGAGCGCGGAGCAAATCGCCAAGATCGAGCGCAAATTCGGCAAAGGCGACGAGGAGTGGCAGCGCGACTGGCTCAAGCTCAGCGCGGCCGAGCGTCTGGACAAACGCGTCAAGTCCAACGTCGAGCGCGCCGAAGAGTTTTACGGCCAGCTGGATGACCGCCAGGTCGCCGCCTTGCGCGCAGCGCTGCAAAGCTCGACGTTTGATCCGGGCTTGAGTTTTACCGAGCGCCAGCGCCGCCAGCAAGACCTGATCAGCACGCTCAGACAGGTCAGCGGCAAGTCCAGCGCCGACGCACTCCCTGCCCTGCGCGCCTGGCTGGAGCGCGCCAGTCAATCGCCCAACCCCGCCTACCGCGCCTACAGCGACAAACAGACTCAAGAGAGCTGCGCCAGTTTTTCACAGCTGCACAACAGCACCACGCCCGAGCAGCGCGCCCGCGCCGTGCGGCGGCTGGCGGCTTATGAGCGGGATGCGCGGGAGTTGGGCCGGCTGCGGTAGGCGCAGTCAACGCGGCACACAGGCCAAAGAAAACCCCGCCAGAGCCAATGCCTGGGCGGGGTTTTGAGTGAAGCGCGGC
>JAYWAV010000025.1:0-2633 GCA_043782015.1 Rhodoferax sp.
CCCAACTCAATGGCGAATCGCTGAAGTCGCCCAAGGTCAAAATCATCAACACCGACGCCTTCCAGTGGCTGGAAAAAACCACGGACAGCTTCGACATCATCGTGGTGGACTTCCCCGACCCGACCAATTTCAACATCGGCAAGCTCTACACCAATTCGTTTTACGCCCTGCTCGACCAGCGCCTGTCGGCCAGCGGTTACGCCGTGATCCAAACCACGTCGCCCCTGGTGGCACGCCAGAGTTTCTGGACCGTGGTGCAGACCATCGAGTCAGTTGGCCTCACGGCCACGCCCTACCACGCCAATGTGCCGAGTTTTGGCGAGTGGGGCTACATCATCGCCAGCCACCGGCCGTATCGCCTGCCGACCGCGCTGCCCGATGGCCTGCGGTTTTTGAACCTGCAAACCCTGCCCCTGCTGTTTGACTTTTCGCTGGACATGGCGCGTGTGCCGGCCGAGGTGAACCGCCTGTCCAACCAGGTGCTGGTGACGACTTACGAAGCGGAGTGGGGCAAAGTTGTCGTGCGCCAATGACGCCATGCCCAAATCATCCGTGCAGGTCGTTGCGCCTCCTTGTCGAGTTAAAGCACTGTCTTCGTCGGCACGCCTACTTCACAAATGATTTGGACATGGCGGGCGCTTTTCAACACCCCACAAGATGAGGCGGCGCCACTTTTTGGCCGGTGCGGCCCTGCCCCTGCTGGGCTGCGAAAAAACCAATGACATCAGTGGCGCGTTCACTGGCATAGCCTTTGAGCGCGGCCATTGGCTCAGAGATGGCAAAGCCTGGCCCGCCCCATCCACCGTCCACAAAACCCGCGTGATGATCGCCGGCGGCGGCGTGGCCGGGCTGGCCGCAGCACGCGCCCTGCGCCTCAAAGGCATGGACGATTTCGCCCTGCTGGAGCTGGAGGATGAGGCAGGTGGCAACAGCCGGGGCGGGGCGGTCAACGGCATCACCTGCCCGCTGGGTGCGCACTACTTGCCGGTGCCGAGTGACGACGCGCCCGAGGTGCAGGATCTGCTGGAAGAATTGGGGCTGCGCCAACGCGTGGCAGGCCGCTGGGAATACGACGAGCGCCATCTGTGCCACAGCCCGCAGGAGCGCTTGTTCTTCAACGGCGCCTGGCAAAACGGCCTGCTGCCGGTGCAGGGTGTGGGCGACGGCACCTTGACGCAGTACCAAAAGTTCGCCGACTTGGTGGCAACTGCCCAAAAAGCCGCCAAATGGACAATCCCCTCGTCAAATAGGCCTCTAGCCCTCGTACAGCAAGCGTTGACAGCTACTACATTTATAGCGTACCTGGATCAACACAGTCTCACAGACAAACACCTTCGCTGGTACCTGGACTACTGCTGTCGCGACGATTACGGCGCCGGCATCGCCACCGTGTCGGCCTGGGCCGGCATTCACTACTTCGCCAGCCGCCACGGCTTTCATGCACCTGGGCGCGACGACAACGAGCCCGGCGGCCTGCTGACCTGGCCCGAGGGCAACGCCTGGTTGACGCGCCGCCTTGCCGCACCCCTCAAGGATCGCTTGTTCACCGGCTGGATCGTGCTGCGCATTGCGGTGGCCAAACACGGCGTGGAGGTCGATGCCTTCAACCCTGGCACCCAAACCACCCACCGCTGGCTGGCCGAGCGCTGCATCAATGCGCTACCGGCGTTCATCGCCGCCCGTGTGGTCGACAACCCGCCGGATTTTTTGCGCGATGCCGCCGCCAGTACCCGCTATGCGCCCTGGCTCGTGGCCAACATCCACATCAAGGCCCCGCTGCAAGACCGCCCCGGCCCGGCGCCAAGCTGGGACAA
The DNA here is from genome assembly GCA_043782015.1 of Rhodoferax sp. Taxonomy (GTDB): domain Bacteria; phylum Pseudomonadota; class Gammaproteobacteria; order Burkholderiales; family Burkholderiaceae_C; genus Allorhodoferax. The sequence continues at coordinate 1,815 of JAYWAV010000025.1, forward strand.
CCTGATCTATGGCAAAGACGATGGCGACAACGGCAGGGGCCCCAACGGCGCGGGCCTGGGTTACGTCGATGCCATGCACCAGAGCCTGTTGCCCGTGCCCGGCGCTACGGTGCTGACGCACTACCGCGCCCTGGGCGATGTGCCCAATGGCCGCCAGCGGCTGATGGACACGCCGTGGGCGCAGTGGCGCGATGTGATTCTGGCCGACCTGGCGCGCGCCCACCCCGACATCGCGACCAAAACCACGCGCATCGACATCACCCGCTACGGCCACGCCATGGCCGTGCCCTTGCCGGCTTTAAATGGTCAAATAGGTCACTGGACCTTGTGGAATATGCGTAGTAAGCTACTAAAAACAGAACAAAATAATTCTGCGTCAGAGCGCCAGTTGTTCGCCCACGCCGACTGGGCCGGTTACTCAATTTTTGAAGAAGCCTTCACCCTGGGGCATGTGGCCGGTCGGCTGGCTTGACCCAAGCTGAATCAGCCCGCGCGCGCCTTGAGCAACGCATACACGTCGTCCCGCGTGCTGACGGCCAGGATGGTGAGCATCCTGGCTTTGTCATCCACGTGATAGGCAAGGCGGTACTGCGGTGTGGTGATCTTGATCTTGTAGCAGTCGGGCTGGCCATGCAACGCGTCCTTGGCCACCCGGGGCTGGATCAGCCTTTCCTTTTGCAACTTTTGCTTGAAGCGCCGTTTGACCGCATCGTCCAATTTGCCCCACTCCCGTTCTGCGTCAGGGTGGATGGCCAGCTCATAACTCATCAAGCGTGATCTTGCGTGCCTTACCCAAGGTGGCAACACGGCTGCGTGCCT
>JAYWAV010000026.1:0-2631 GCA_043782015.1 Rhodoferax sp.
GCGGGCCGCTGACCGTCAAACTGCCCAAAGCGCCGGGTGCCCGGGAGCAGCGCTGGGCGCATTTGTTATGTGGGCCGGTTGAGGCCAGCTTGGCTTCTACAGGTGCCGGAAACGCGGGCGGCACCACCGCGCTGGAGCGTATTGCGCGGCTCGAGGAAGAAGTGCTTGAACTGCGCGCGACCTTGCAAAAACTATGCTCAGAACTGGGTTTGTCGCCGTCTGGACAGCAATAAACGAACGACCGTGCTAAAAAGTAGTTAGTTGTTTTAGAGAACCTATCGGAGACCCCCATGGATTTGGCATTTACCCCCGAAGAACAAACATTCCGCGAAGAGATTCACGCCTGGGTGGCGACAAACCTGCCCAAGGACGTTTCGCACAAGGTGCACAACGCGCTGCACCTAAGCCGTGACGACATGCAGCGCTGGGCGAAAATTCTGGGCAAGAAGGGCTGGCTGGGCCACGCCTGGCCCAAAGAGTTTGGCGGTCCCGGGTGGAATTCCATCCAGAAACATTTGTTTGAAGAAGAATGTGCGCTGGCGGGTGCACCGCGTGTGATCCCATTTGGCCCGGTCATGGTGGCCCCAGTGATCATGGCCTTTGGCAATGCCGAACAGCAAAAGCGCTTTCTGCCCGGCATTGCCAGTGGCGACGTCTGGTGGAGCCAGGGCTACAGCGAACCCGGCTCTGGCTCGGACCTCGCGTCGCTCAAATGCCGCGCTGAACGCCAGGGCGAAAAATTCATCGTCAATGGCCAGAAGACCTGGACCACATTGGGACAGTACGGCGAGTGGATTTTCTGCCTGGTACGCACCAGCACTGAAGGTAAACCGCAAACCGGCATTTCCTTTCTTCTGATCGACATGAAGAGTCCCGGCGTTACCGTTCGCCCCATCATCATGCTGGACGGCGGCCACGAGGTGAACGAAGTCTGGTTTGACAATGTAGAGGTGCCCGCCGAGAACCTGATTGGCGAGGAGAACAAGGGCTGGACCTACGCAAAGCACCTGCTGAGCCATGAGCGCACCAACATCGCCGACGTGAACCGTGCCAAGCGCGAGCTGGAACGCTTGAAACGGATTGCCAAGGCCGAAGGTGTTTGGGAAGACATCCGCTTCCGCGACGAAATCGCAAAACTGGAAGTCGACGTGGTGGCCCTGGAAATGCTGGTGCTGCGCGTGCTGGCCGCAGAAAAATCTGGCAAACAGTCCCTGGACATTGCAGGGCTCCTGAAGATCCGCGGCAGCGAAATCCAACAGCGCTACAGCGAACTCATGATGCTGGCCGCAGGCCCTTTCGCTCTGCCCCTGATCCGCGAGGCGATGGAAGCCGGCTGGCAAGGCGATTACGTGGGTGCGGCCCATTGCGCACCTCTGACCTCCACTTACTTCAACCTGCGCAAGACCACCATTTATGGCGGTAGCAATGAAGTTCAACGCAACATCGTCTCCCAGGTCGTTCTGGGTTAAGGAGATAAAAATGGATTTTGATTTTTCTGACGACCAGGTTCAACTCGGCGATGCCGTGCGCAAATGGGTAGACAAGGGCTACGCCTTCGAGCGCCGCCAGGCGATTGAAAAGACAGGCGGGTTTGATCGGGCAGCCTTCACCGAGATCGCCGAACTGGGCCTGACCGGCCTGTACGTTCCCGAAGACGACGGTGGCCTGGGCATGGGCCCGGTCGAGGGCATGGTGGTGATGGAGGAGCTGGGCCGCGGCATTGTGATGGAGCCGCTGGCGCAATCGCTGATCGCCGGCGCCGTGATCGCCGGTTATGGCGATGCTGCGACCAAAGCCGCCTGGCTGCCCAAGGTGGCCAGCGGCGAAGCGCTGGTAGTGCTGGCGTACCAGGAGCGCACAGCCCGCTACAAGCTCGACGTTTGCGAAGCAAAAGCCACGCAAGCGCCCGGTGGCTATGTGGTGAACGCTACCAAAAGCATAGTACCTGTGGGTGACCACGCCGACGCGTTTCTGGTGCCCGCCAAGATCAACAGCCAGATCGCGCTGTTCCTGGTGGAGCGCAAGTCCAGCGGTGTGACCACCCGCGGTTACGGCACGCAAGACGGTGGCCGTGCCGCCGAGGTCATGCTGAAGAATGCCCCCGCTACATTAGTCACCACCAACGGCCTGGCCGCGCTGGAACACGCGGTGGACATCGGCATTGCCGCCCTGTGCGCCGAAGCCATCGGCGTGATGGACAAGACCATGGCGATCACCGCCGAATACCTGAACACGCGCAAGCAGTTTGGCGTCGTCATCAGCAGCTTCCAGGCACTGCGCCACCGCGCTGCAGATATGAAGATGCAACTGGAATTGGCGCGCTCGATGAGCTACTACGCGTCGTTGAAGCTCAATGCCCCTGCCTCAGAGCGCCGCGCCGCAATGGCCCGCGCCAAGTACCAGTTGGGGCGGAGCATGCGCTTTGTCGGTCAGCAAGCGGTGCAATTGCACGGAGGCATTGGCGTGACGGACGAGTACATCGTCAGCCATTACTTCAAGCGCCTGACGCAAATGGAAATGACATTCGGCGACAGCCTGCACCACCTGGGTGAAGTATCTGCGCGCATGCAGGACACTGCTGGAGCGTTTGCATGACTTCAGCCGCACGCACGGTACTGATCACCGGCTGCT
>JAYWAV010000027.1:0-7305 GCA_043782015.1 Rhodoferax sp.
GATAGAGTAGCGACGAACCAAAGAGAGCCCCATGAGTGAATTCATTATTTCCGTTGAGCATGTTTTCAAAGCGGTGACTGATTCCACCGGCACGCTGGAGATCCTGCGTGACATCGATTTTGCACTCAAAGCGCAAGAGACTGCTGCCATCGTAGGCGCATCCGGATCAGGCAAAAGTACATTGCTGTCCATCATCGCCGGGCTGGACACGCCCACCAGCGGCACCGTGCGCCTGGCAGGACAGGACTTATTCGCCATTGACGAAGACGCCCGCGCCGCGATGCGCGCCCGCAAGGTGGGCTTCGTGTTCCAGAGTTTTCAGCTGCTGGGCAACCTGACCGCGCTGGAAAATGTGATGCTGCCGCTGGAACTGGATGGCCGCAAGGACGCTCGCAGCACGGCGACCGAGATGCTGGCCCGTGTCGGCCTGTCACAGCGACTCAATGCCTATCCCAAGGTCTTGAGCGGCGGCGAGCAACAGCGCGTGGCGCTGGCCCGTGCCTTTGTCGTGAAGCCCGCAGTATTGCTGGCCGATGAGCCGACTGGCAGCCTGGACTTCGCCACTGGCGAAAAAATCATGGAGCTGATGTTTGACCTCAACCGGGAACAGGGCACAACGCTGGTGCTGGTCACCCACGACCGTGCGATTGCCGCCCGCTGCGACCGGCGCATCACCATTGAGGCCGGGCAGGTGGTTCCATCACCTGTCGCAGTTGAGGCATAAATCGGGCTGTAGCGCGCATACAGCTTGCGTAGGCAGCTATTAAAAGCGTAGCAATCCCATGACCCAATTCGTCGCTCTCTTTCGCGGTATCAACGTCGGCAAAGCCAAGCGCATTGCGATGGCGGACCTGCGCAAGCTGCTGGAGAGCATGGACTACACCGGCGTGGTGACTTTGCTCAACAGCGGCAATGCGGTGTTTGAAGCCAAGACGGGCAAAGATATTCAGCATGCCAAGCGCATTCGCGAAACCGTTGCCAAAGAGCTGGGCGTGGACGCGTTGGTGATCGTCAAATCCGCCCAAGACATTGCCGGCGCTATTGAGGGCAATGCGCTCGGGGATATAGCCACCGACCCATCGCGCCTGCTCGTCGCCTTTACCGAAGCGCCCAAAGCGTTGGCCGCGTTGACCTCTATGGCCGATGCCGAATGGGGAGGCGAGAAGGTGCATATCGGAAAACATGCCGCGTATGTGTGGTGTGCCAACGGCATTTTGGAGAGCAAGGCGGCAGTCGCCTTGCTCAAGGGTTTGGCCCAATCGGGCACCACCCGCAACTGGGCCACACTCGAAAAAATCCACGCGCTGCTGCAAAGCGACGCGTAAGCAAGATCAGCTTTTCATACGAGAACACACATGGGCGTTTTAAGCGGCATCCGCGTCATTGAAATTGCGGGCATTGGCCCGGGGCCGTTTTGCGGCATGTTGCTGGCCGACATGGGGGCCGAAGTCATTTTGGTGGAGCGCACTGCGGGCGGCGGTGACGTGCTGAACCTGGGCAAAAACGCTATCGTCAACCGCGGCAAGCGCTCCATCGCGTTGGACCTTAAAGACCCCAAGGCCGTTGACGCGGTGTTGCAGTTGATTGCCGGTGCCGATGCGCTGATCGAAGGCATGCGCCCGGGCGTTATGGAGCGCCTGGGCCTGGGGCCGGACGTGTGCCTCGCGCGCAACCCGCGCCTCGTCTATGGCCGCATGACCGGCTGGGGCCAAAGCGGCCCTATGGCCCAGGCCGCCGGGCACGACCTGAACTACATCGCGTTGTCGGGCGCCCTCTGGTTTGCCGGCGAACCCGGCCGCCCACCGGTAGCGCCGCCAACGCTGGTGGGGGATCTGGGTGGTGGCGCCTTGTATCTCGCCATGGGCCTGCTGGCCGGCATTCTGAATGTTCGCGGTGGCGGATCCGGGCAAGTGGTGGACGCCGCCATCGTGGACGGCAGCGCGAACCTGATGAATCTGCTGTTGTCGGTCCACGCAGTGGGGCAAATGCCGTATGAGCGTGGCCAGGGCATGTTGGATGGCCCGCACTGGTGTGGCAGCTACGCCTGTGCCGATGGACTGTTCGTCGCCGTGCAAGCACTGGAGCCGCAGTTCAATGCGCTGTTGTTTGCCAAGCTGGGTCTGGGCGACGACCCCGAGTTCAAGAAGCCGTATGACTCCCGCCTGTGGCCGCGCCTGCGCGAGCGGCTGGCGGCTTTGTTTGCAACGAAGCCGCGTCAGCACTGGGTTGACCTGCTGGAGGGCAGTGACGCCTGCTTTGCACCTGTGCTGACGCCGCTGCAGGCCATGGACCATCCGCACATGGCGGCACGGGGCGTTTACGCCAAGCAGGATGGCGTTTTGCAGGCGGCCCCGGCGCCACGTTTTTCCGCTACGGTGTCGGATGGCAGCGGCGCGGTGCCGCAGCGCGGAGTGCACACCCAAGCCGTGTTGCGGGAAGCGGGCCTGGACGAGGCCGCTATCGCAGCGCTGTTGCCGCGATAATCGGGGCATGTCCTCCAAAGTCCTCTTCGGCTTCCATGCCGTGGGCGTGCGCCTCAAAACCGCCCCCAAATCCATCATCGAAATCTATGTGGACCCTACGCGCCGCGATGCGCGCATGCGCCAATTCACCGACAAAGCGACCGAAGCGGGCGTGCGCCTGATCGAAGCCGACGGCATGCGCCTGGCCAAGCTGGCTGGCAGCCATGGCCACCAGGGCGTGGCCGCGAAGGTGCAAGAGATCAAACAAGTCCATTCGCTGGACGAACTGCTGGAAAACCTGGAAGCCGCCAACGCAGCCTTGCCAGCCGCCGAACGCACCAACCCGCTGATTCTGGTGCTGGACGGCGTGACCGACCCGCACAATCTTGGCGCCTGCCTGCGCGTGGCCGATGGCGCGGGCGCGCACTGCGTGATCGCCCCCAAAGACCACGCCGCCGGCATCAACGCCACCGTCGCCAAGGTCGCCAGCGGCGCGGCCGAGACCGTACCGTACTTCATGGTCACCAACCTGGCGCGCACGCTCAATGAACTCAAAGAGCGCAGCATCTGGATCATCGGCACCAGCGACCAGGCCACCCAAACCCTGTACCAGGCCGACCTCAAAGGCCCGGTCGCACTGGTGCTCGGCGCCGAAGGCGACGGCATGCGCCAGCTCACCGCCAAGACCTGCGACCAACTGGTCAGCATCCCCATGCAGGGCGCGGTGGAAAGCCTGAACGTGTCGGTGGCCAGCGGCGTCTGCCTGTACGAGGCATTGCGCCAACGCACCAGCGTTTGATTTGCAAGCCTGCCGCCAGCGCCTCATTGCTATGAAATAAATAGCTACTTAAGCACGTTCTATGGGGTCTGCAGCCTGTTTTAGTATTGAAACCCACCGCAAACAACTACTTTCGGAGATGAGAATGGTGAATTGGTTATTCCCCGGCTTGCGCCGCAGCGCTACGCTCTTGGCGGCCATTGTCTGCATGGCCGTGACCGCACACGAGGCCTCCGCACAATTGCTGCGCCAGCCCGCCGTGTCGCGCGACCATTTGGCGTTTGTGTATGGCGGTGATATTTGGGTTAGCAACCGCGATGGCTCCAACCCCATGCGCCTGACATCGCATCCTGCCGACGAGTTTGCGCCCGCGTTCTCGCCCGATGGCAAATGGATTGCATTTTCGGCCCGGTATGACGGCAATACCGATGTGTATGTGGTGGCGGTGGGCGGCGGCCAGCCAAAGCGGCTCACCTGGCACGCGGGTGTGGACACGGTCAATGGCTGGAGCGTGGATGGCAAGCGCGTGCTGTTTGCATCGCCCCGCGAAGTGGCCAACGGGCGCAGCAACCAGTTGTATGAAGTGCCGGTAGACGGCGGCTTTGAGACCAAAGTGATGCAGGCCCAGGCATTTGAAGGTGCTTGGTCTGACGATGGCAAACGGCTGGCCTACCGGCCCTACGGCGCGGCACACGCGGGCACATCGGGCTGGCGCCAAAGCCGCGGTGGCAGCACACCGCCCGTCTGGATCATTGACCCCGTGGCCAACACCTGGGAGCAGGTGCCCCACGTGAACGCCAGCGACACCAACCCGCTGTGGGTGGGCAAGCGCGTGGTGTTTATCTCGGACCGCAACGATGGCGCCGCGAATCTGTTTGTCTACGACCCGCAGACCAAGGCGCTGCAGCAGCTCACCAAAGAGACGGTGTGGGATGTACGCAGCGCCCGCGCCTCGGGCGATACGGTGGTTTACGAGGTCGGCGGCCGCCTGAAGGAAATCAATATCGCCACCGGTGCTACGCGCGACATCGTCGTGAAACTGGCAGCCCAAGCTGTGCAAAGCCGGCCGCAGTGGAAGGACGCCAGCGGCAACATGACGTCGGCCCGCCTGTCGGCCACCGGCAAGCGCGTGGTGGTGTCGGCACGGGGGGATGTGTTTACCGTCCCGGTCAAAGACGGCTCGGTGCGCAACCTCACGCAAACATCGGGCGTGCGCGAAAAGGACGCCCTCTGGAGCCCCGACGGCAAGAAGGTGGCCTATATCTCTGACGCGGGTATGCACCATGTCTTGATGCTGCGCGACCAAAACGGTCTGGAGAAACCCCAGACGCTGGAGCTGGGCAAAGAGGGCTACTTCACTTTGCTGGAGTGGTCGCCCGATGGCAAGTTCATCGTCTACAACGACAACCACCTGAATCTGTATGTGATCGCGCTGGACAAGGGCTTGGTGACTTTGGTGGACAACCGTAAACGCCGCGGCCCCTTCAATGTGTCGATATCGCAAGACAGCCGCTGGCTCGCTTACAACGTGTCTGGAGAAAACTACTTCGGCCGCATCCGTATCCGTGACCTGACCACCGGCGCCACCGTTGATGCCACCGACGGAATGAGCCATGCGGACAATCCAGTGTTTGCCGGGGCAGACTACCTGTACTTCACTTCGTCGATCAATACCGGCCCGTCCCAAGTGGGCCTTGACATGTCGTCCCAAGAGCGCCCAGTGCGCGATGGCATTTATGCGCTGGTGCTGGCGGCCAACGGCAAGTCGCCCATGGCGCCAGTGACTGGTGATGAGAACGACAAAACGGACAAGGCGGACAAATCCGATAAGGGGGACAAGTCAGACAAATCAGATGCGTCCGACAAGACCGATAAGAGCGACAAAGACGACAAGACGAACAACGCCAAAGACGGTAAGGACGGCAAAGACGGCAAAGACGGCAAGGATGGGAAAGATGGCAAGGACGCCAAACCCGCAACGCCCAAACCGCCCAAGCCCGTGCGCATCGACTTTGATGGTTTGCAGCAACGCACCGTGGCACTGCCCGTGCCAGAGCAAGGCTATGACGCCCTTGCCGTGTCTGCCGATGGCGCACTGTGGTACCTGCAGACACGCGCACCGGGCGTGCGTGTCGATGCCCCAGACTTTGAGTCCACGGGCAACAACGACCTGATCCGCTTCAACTTTGAAGACCGCAAGCCCAAGACCATCAAGCAGGGCGTGCAGAGTTTCAGTTTCAGCGCCGATGGCAAGAAAATCCTGCTTCAGTACAGCAAGGGCAAGCTGGAGATTTCGGACGCCATTGAAAAACTGGACACCAAGCCAATTGACACCGCGCAGGTAGGCATGTCGATTGATCCGCGCCAAGAGTGGCAACAGATTTTTGACGAAACCTGGTGGATGGAGAAAGAGTATTTCTACGACGCCAATTTGCACGGGCTGGACTGGAATGCCGTGCGTGCGCGCTACCAGGCCCAACTGCAGTACGTGCAGCGCCGGGAGGATTTGAACGAACTTTTGCGCGAAATGATCGGCGAATTGCAGGTGGGCCACAACCGCATCGGCGGCGGTGATGTGCACCGCGAAAAGCCCGTCGCCACCGGCCTCCTGGGGGCCGACTTTGCAGTAGAAAACGACCATTACCGCATCAAGACGATTTATGCCACTGACCGCTGGAACCCCTTCATGAAGTCTCCACTGGCAGTGGCCGGTTTGGGCGTCAAGGAGGGCGACTATCTGATGGCCATCAACGGGCAGGTGCTCTCGGTTAAACAAAACCTGTACGCCTTGTTGGAAAACACCGTGGGCAAGCAAGTGACGCTGACCATCGCAGCCGATGCATCTGGCAAGGGCTCGCGCAACGTGGTGGTGCAACCGATTGCCAGCGAGACATCACTGCGCCAGTGGAACTGGATTGAACGCAACCGCCAGGCTGTGAACACGGCCACGGACGGTAAGGTGGCCTATGTCTACCTGCCCGACACGGGTGGAGACGGCTACAAGCACTTCAACCGCATGTTTTTCGCCCAGGCCGACAAAGCCGCGCTGATCGTGGACGACCGCCGGAACAGCGGTGGGCAGGCTGCGAACTACATCATTGATGTGCTGCTGCGCCCCTACCTGTCGGGCTGGAAAGACCGTGATGGCCTGCTGTTTGACACACCCGGTGGCGCTATCTATGGCCCCAAGGTGATGCTGATCGACCAAGACGCGGGCTCGGGCGGCGACTTCTTGCCTTATGCCTTCAAGCGAACAGGCTTGGGCCCATTGATTGGCAAGCGCACCTGGGGTGGTTTGATTGGAATCTCGGCCAACCCTGCCTTGATCGACGGCGGCAACCTGGTGGTTCCGTTCTTCCGCTTCTACACGCCAGACCGTGAATGGCGTGTAGAAAACGAAGGCGTGGCGCCCGATGTGGACGTGGAGCTGGACCCCACCGAGGTCAACACGGGCCGCGATACGCAGCTGGAGGCGGCCATACAGTCGGTGATGCAAAGGCTCAAGACCGCGAAAGCGGTAAGGGTGCCACCGCCACCGGCTGCCACGCTGGGCAAATAGACGAGCCCCGATTAGCCCGGACGTAGCTGCGTGTCAGAGCCAGACCACAACACGTCAGTCGGGGTCACCGGCATCGCCGCGCTGCTGCTGTTTATCGCGCTGGCGATCTACTTGTTGCCGCTGCAGCCCAATATCGTCGCGCTGCAATTCGCATTCAATGCTGATGCCTTTCGCGCCATCCTGGAGCAATGGCAACCCGAGGGCGTGGCGCTGTTTCGCTCCCACTTACCGGTGGATGCCGTACTGCTGGTCGCCTATGGCGTATTCGGTTACCTGTTCACTAACCGCACCGAAGTGTTCGCCAGGTACACACCGGTCTGGCGAATGCGCATCTCCGTGTTCATGCCCGTGGCTGCGGTGGCAGACGCTGTGGAAGACGTATTGCACTGGTACCTGACCAGCGGCGGGTACGTTAGCTACTTCAAAGTTCTGGTGCCCGTTGCTACCGCCTATTCGTCGCTCAAGTTCGCTGGTATTGCGATGTTTGGCGTGGCAGTTCTGCATGC
>JAYWAV010000028.1:0-7298 GCA_043782015.1 Rhodoferax sp.
AGAAGAACTTCGACGATGGCATGGCGGTTGAGCGCGACATCTTCATTAACCTGATGTTCACCGCCGAAAGCAAGTCGCTGCGCCATTTGTTCCTGGGCGAGCGTGCAGCCTCAAAAATCCCGGATGTGCCCGCAGATACTGCGCAACGCGCTATCAATTCTGTAGCAATCATCGGCGCCGGTACCATGGGTGGTGGCATTGCGATGAACTTCCTGAACGCGGGCATTCCCGTCAAGATGCTGGAAATGAAACAGGAAGCGCTGGACCGTGGCGTGGCCACCATTCGCAAGAATTACGAAGCCCAGGTGGCCAAGAAGAAGCTCAAACAAGACAAGTACGACCAGCGCATGGCCATGCTGACCACCACGCTGAGCTACGACGATCTGGGCGCAGCCGATCTGGTGATCGAAGCCGTGTTTGAAGAAATCGGCGTCAAGGAAGCCGTGTTCAAGGAACTGGATCGCGTGATGAAGCCCGGCGCGATCCTGGCGTCCAACACCTCCACCCTCGACGTCAACACGATTGCCAACTTCACCAAACGTCCGCAGGACGTCGTGGGCCTGCACTTCTTCAGCCCGGCCAACGTGATGAAGCTCTTGGAAGTGGTGCGCGGCGAGAAAACCGCCAAGGACGTGATGGCCACCGTGATGACGGTTGCCAAGAAGATCAAGAAGACCGCTGTAGTGTCCGGCGTGTGCGACGGCTTTATCGGCAACCGCATGATCGAACAGTATGGACGGCAGGGTGGATTCCTGCTTGACGAAGGCGCAACGCCTGAGCAGGTCGACAAGGCGATGGAAAAGTTTGGCATGGCGATGGGCCCGTTCCGCATGGGCGATCTGGCGGGCAATGACATTGGCTGGGCCATCCGCAAGCGCCGCGCCACCGAGCGCGCCGACATGAAATACAGCAAGACCGCTGATTTGCTGTGCGAAAAAGGCCGCTTTGGCCAGAAGACCGGCGCTGGCTGGTACGACTACCTGCCGGGCAAGCGCGATGCGATCCCGAACGCTGAAGTCGTCAAGATGATTGAGGACTACCGTGCCTCCAAAGGCATCACGCCGCGCAAGATTTCTGACGAAGAAATCGTGCAGCGCCTGGTGTTCGCTCTGGTCAATGAAGCCGCCCACATCCTGGAAGAAGGCATTGCCAACAAGGCCAGCGACATCGACATCGTCTATATCTTCGGATACGGCTTCCCGCCCTACCGCGGTGGCCCGATGAACTACGCCGACCAGGTCGGTCTGTTCAACGTGGTGCAGGCGATGAACCGCTTTGCCCTGAATCCGCTGGACGATGCGAACTTCTGGAAGCCTGCGCCCCTGTTGGCCAGGCTGGCCGCTGAAGGCAAGACGTTCAACTAATCCTGAAACTTTGCGGGACAGACCGCAGTCGCGTAGCGGCAAGCTCTGTCCTCAACACTTTAGAAAGTAAATCATGACCGCAGCAGTAATCGTTTCCACCGCACGCACGCCCCTGACCAAAGCTTGGAAGGGCGCTTTCAACATGACCCACGGGGCCACCATGGGCGGCCACACCGTGGAACATGCCATCCAGCGCGCGGGCATTGAAGCCGGCGAGGTTGACGACGTCATCATGGGTTGCGGCACGCCCGAAGGCGCGACTGGCGCCAACATCGCGCGCCAGATCGCGCTGCGCGCAGGCTGTCCGGTCACCGTGTCTGGCATGACCATTAACCGCTTCTGCTCGTCCGGCCTGCAAACCATTGCCACCGCGGCGCAACGCATCATTGCGGGCGAAGGCGACATCTATGTGGCTGGCGGCGTAGAGGCCATCTCCTGCACCGCGCAAGAGATGAACAAACACATGCTGAGCGACCCGTGGCTGGTGAAGAACAAGCCCGAGGTGTACTGGGCCATGCTGCAAACCGCCGAGCAGGTTGCCAGTCGTTACAACATCAGCCGCGAAGCGATGGACGAATACGGCGCAAGCAGCCAGCAAAAGGCCTCGGCCGCGCTGGAAGCAGGCAAGTTCAAGGACGAAATTGCCCCCATCACCGTCACCATGGGCGTGGCCGACAAGGTCATGGGCATGATGACCAAACAAGTCACCGTGAGCGACGACGAAGGCATCCGGGCTGGCACGACCTACGACGGCATCAAGGGCCTGCGCTCTGCGCTGCCGGGCGGCTTGATTACCGCCGGCAACGCCAGCCAGTTGTCCGATGGAGCTGGCGCTACTGTCGTGATGCACGAAAAGGTGGCTGAGCAAAAGGGCCTGAAGCCCCTAGGCCGTTTCCTCGGCTTTGCAGTTGCCGGTTGCGAGCCTGATGAAATGGGCATTGGCCCCGTGTTCGCGATCCCCAAGGTGCTCAAGCGCCTGGGCCTCACCATGAACGACATCGACCTGTGGGAACTGAACGAAGCCTTCGCCGTGCAAGTGATCTACTGCCGCGACAAGCTGGGGATTCCTGCCGACAAACTCAACGTCAACGGCGGCGCCATCGCGGTGGGCCATCCCTTCGGCATGAGTGGCCAGCGCCTGACCGGCGCCGCGTTGCTGGAAGGCAAACGCCGCGGTGCCAAGCGGGTCTGTGTGACCATGTGCATCGGTGGCGGTATGGGTGCTGCCGGGGTGTTTGAGGTTTTGTAATCGGACTGCGGGACACAAGCCCGCCGATCACTGCAGACTCGGTAACTAACCGCGTAGACCTTACAAGGGCTGCGCGGTTTTTTTTATGAATAGAGTTTGACTGACATGCCAAGTAGACTGTGGCCTCATAAACAGCGCGGTTCTCTCATGCCACTGCAACAAGACATACGCTTCTGCACCAGTGCCGATGGTGTGAAGATCGCGACTACTTCCACAGGCTCAGGCATGCCCCTCGTACGCGCGGGTACTTGGCTCAGCCACCTGGATTGCGACGCCCGTCATACAGAGCCTCAGGCCTACATCCGGGCGCTCAGTCGGGCCTACACCTATGTGCGTTACGACTCTCGGGGCTGTGGCTTGTCGGACCGTAAGCTGACCTCGCTCACGTTTGAAGACGGCGTCAAAGATCTGGAGGCGGTTGTTGCGGCGCACGGCCTCAAGCGCTTTGCGTTGTTTGGTATGTCCATGGGTGCGGCCACCTCCATTGCCTACGCCGTGCGCCACCCAGAGCAGGTTTCTCACCTCATTCTGATGAGCGGATTTGCCACCTCGGTTTTCAGCACTCCCAATGTCAGCCAACAGGCCATAGCCGAGGCCGAGTTGGTCATCAAGAGTGCTGAGTTGGGCTGGAACAGTAGCAAATCGGTTTTTCGCAAATTGTTTGTTGCGCAATTGCTTGGCGACCCTACTCCCGAGCAGCAGCACGAACTGGAAGAGCGCATGCAGTTGTCTATGTCGCCCGAGATGGCCGTGGCCTACCTGCGCAACAATTTTTCCATCAACGTGCGCGAGCAGTGTGCGCAAATAACCGTGCCCACGTTGGTTTTTCACTGCCGCAAAGACGAAATGATTGGCTTTGAACAAGGGCGAAAGATGGCCTCGCGGATTCTCGGTGCCCGTTTTGTGGCTCTGGAAGCGCAGGGCCATGTTTTGCTGTCTACGGAACCGGCGATGCAGGTCTTCGAAGCCGAATTGGGCGCATTCCTGGGGGCCGCAGGGCCTACGCCAGAGCTGACTCCGCGGCAAACCGAGGTGCTGCAGGCGGTGGCCCGGGGGCAGACAGACAAGGAAGTGGCCAAATCCCTAGGTTTGAGTCCTCGCACGGTGGAGATGCACGTGTCCGGGGCCATAAAGGCACTGGGCTGTTCAACCCGTACTGAAGCTGTGCACCGTGCGGGTACGCTGGGTCTGCTGAACGCTTGATTGGGCTACTACGGTACGCCCTACCGTAGTTACACACGTCAGTTACCGTAGTACGCACACTAGTGCGACTGGCGTGTGAAAACCATACTTTCTCCATCAGCAACCCCACCGGAGAACGCCATGCACCTCGCCATCCCCACTGCCAGTGACAACCATTTCCCGTTCAGCGCTTGGTTACACCACCTGATCGCCAAGGACGTCGCCACCACTAGTCCCGCCATCACACAGGAATATGCAATCCAAGAAATCGCCAGGAACAAAATACTGGAAGTCCCGCAAGCATTCGGTGTCACCATCGAATGCTTGGAGGGCTCAGTCTGGATCACATTGAATGGCGATTCCCGCGATGTGGTTCTGAACGCAGGACAGACCTTCGTTGTAGACCGTGACCGGCGAACCCTGGTGCAGGCCCTGGATGCTGCGCGTGTCCGATTGGTCGCGCCAATCTGCGCACATTGATTAGGGTAATACGCAATGACGTAATCAGGGTCGTGCGTTACCGTACTACCCACACTCAAGGAAAAATATGGAAATAGACACGGATTACCTCATCATTGGCAGCGGCGCGGTGGGCATGGCCTTCGCTGATACGCTTCTGGACGAGACGGATGCACACATCACAATCGTTGATCGCCATGCGGCGCCAGGCGGCCACTGGAACGACGCTTATCCGTTTGTAGCGCTGCACCAGCCCTCGGCCTTTTATGGCGTCAATTCCGCTGCGCTCGGAACCCACCGTATTGACACCCATGGTCCGAATGCAGGCTTTTACGAACTGGCGAGTGGCGCGGAAATCAATGCTTATTTTGACAAGCTGATGCAGCAACGGTTCTTGCCCAGCGGCCGTGTGAGTTACCACCCTACGAGCGAATACCAGGGCAAGGGGCGCATGGTGTCCCTCTTGTCAGGTACCGCTACGCAGATCACAGTACGCAAGAAAATCGTGGACACCACTTTCGCCAATATCAGTGTGCCCGCCACGCACACGCCCCAGTTTGCGGTAGGAGAGGGCATTCACCGCATCATCCCCAACGCATTGCCCCAGTTATGGATACGGGCTCAAAAGGGCGAGAGCCCCCAGCAGTTTTGTATTGTGGGCGCAGGCAAAACGGCGATGGACGCTGCAGTGTGGTTGCTGCGCAATGGCGCACCACCAGGCAATATTCAGTGGGTGGTGCCGCGTGACTCCTGGTTGCAAAACCGGCTGCAGACACAGCCTGGCATGTCATTTTTTGATGCCAGTATTGGCGGGGAGGCCAGCAAGATGGCCGCTTTTTCAGAGTCCACAACCATCGATGAGGTTTTCTTGAAGCTCGAAGCGCTGGGCCAGATGCTGCGCATCGACCCCAGCCAGACGCCTACCATGTTCCATTACGCCACCATCTCCACCGGCGAACTGGAGCTTTTGCGCACCATCACCCGTGTCATTCGCTTGGGCCGGGTGAAATCCATCACCCGGGATACTTTGCACCTGGAAAAAGGGCGTGTCGCCATGCACCCGGATACCTTGTACGTGGACTGCACCGCCTCCGCGGTCAAGGTACACACGCCCCAGCCCGTGTTCCAGGCAGACCGTATCGTGGTGCAACTCCTCCGTATGCCACTGGTCACCCTCAGCGCAGCCATTACGGCCTACGTCGAGGCGCATGGCGGAGACGACAACGCCAAAAACCGCCTGTGCACACCAGTACCGTTCCCCAAGGACCTCAAAGGCTATGCAAGGGCCACCATGATGAGCACGCTGAACCAGGTGCAATGGGCGCAGGACAAACCACTACGGCAATGGATGCGCCAGAGCCGGCTGGATGCGTTCGGGAAATTGGTGTCCGAGATTGACAAGGACGACGCCGAAAAGCAGGCCACGCTCGTACGCCTTCGTACCAACACGATGGCGGCCTTGGGGGCAATGGCGTCGCTGACGGTTTAATTTGCGAGGCCAAAAGGCTTCCGCTGCCTTAGAAAAAGGCCTGTACAAAGATGAAATTGCTCCCATCACAGTCACCATGGGCGTGGCCGACAAGGTCATGGGCCTGACCATAAACGACATTGACCTGTGGTAACTGAACGAAGCCTTCGCTGTGCAGGTGATCTACTGCCGCGACAAGCTGGGCATTCCTGCCGACAAGCTCAACGTCAACGGCGGCGCGATTGCGGTCGGCCACCCCTTCGGCATGAGCGGCCAGCGCCTGACCGGCGCCGCACTGCTGGAAGGCAAACGCCGCGGTGCGAAAAAGGTCATGGTGACCATGTGTATTGGCGGCGGTATGGGTGCGGCTGGGGTGTTTGAGGTTCTTTAATACCTTGCGGGACAGATCTTCAGCTCTGTCCCCAACTGACCAAAGATATTCCTCACGCTGACGCTATCAAATAGGTAGCTAGCCGCGCACGCCCGGTAAGGGCTGCGCGGCTTTTTTATAATTAAAAGTAGAAAAAATCCGGTTGGTCTATCGCGATCCAGCCACGTCGCCCGAATTCGTAAAAACGCGGCCAGCCCGATCAGCTCCTTGGCTTTCTTGTCCAGCGCATCGTCCAAGGTCGCGGCGCGTGCCATGTCGTCAAAGCCATTGACCACCTCGGGCAGAGGTATCGGGTTTAATGGTGGTTTCCAAATTAGCCACAACTGCCGGTGTGACCGCACTGCGTGCAGTATTCACAACCGTCTTTGCGAATGACGGCATGCGCACCGCATTCGCTGCATTTTTTGCCTGCCAATACAGGCATCGGTGCGCTGGACATGGCAGGTTCCTGGCGCAGTAACGGGGTGTCTGCCAGCACAGATGCATCCGTCGCACGGCGATTGAAATGGTGGGTGGTTTCCTGATTCCGCCGGGCCTGGATGTTCTGGATGGCAAAGGCCACGGCAGCCACTTCGGAGTCATGCCACATGGGAACCGACGTGCCATCTGCTTTTTGGTGCGTACCGAGACGCACAGGCCCCCGGTCCCAGGCTACCTTGCGCATATCACTCAAGGCACGCTCAAGAAACCCTCCGCGTGCGGCCAGCGACAGCAGGCGCATGCTGGACGTGATCCATTGCTGTGACTCAGCGGTCTGTCCCACCGGCATAAAAAACTCGATAGCGCGGTCTAGCGTTCCCACACCATTGGCGCCGCGGACAGGCAAAAATGACACCAGCAAATACACCGTTTTATGGCCTTCCTGGGTCCAGTAATCCACCTTTTCGGCCACCGCTGCCAAGGCACCCTCGGGCCGCCGCTCGATCACCGAGCGCATCGGGTCCGTGATTGGCGCCACAACAGCTGGAGTAGAAGCAGCGTCTGTCGCCACATGCAAAACAGACCCCAGGATAGCGTTGGGCCGGTAGGTTGCGAGCCCTTTAAGCCGTGCACGCCAGGCCTGTTGGTACAAGCCCTTGAAATCTTCATACGGATACTCAGCGGGCACATTCACGGTTTTGGAGATCGCGGTGTCTACAAGCGGTTGCACGGCTTCCATCATGGCAATGTGCTCGGTGGCAGACA
>JAYWAV010000029.1:0-2627 GCA_043782015.1 Rhodoferax sp.
CGGGTAGTCGTGCCGCTTCAGAGCCTCAAACAGCGGGTGTTGCGGGTGAAAAGTTTGTACCCACACTTCGCTCTGGCTACTGAGGGCGGCGTCGCGCCCACTGCGCCCAGCGGCCTGCATCAACAGACTGAACAGGCGCTCGGGCGCGCGGAAATCGCTGGAAAACAGGGCCGTGTCGGGGTTGATGGCGGCCACCAGGGTGATGCGGCGAAAGTCGTGGCCCTTGGCAATCATTTGGGTGCCGACCAGCACATCCACCTCGCCGCCATGCACTTTGGCCAGTTGTTTTTCAAGCTCGCCTTTGAGGCGCGTGCTGTCGGCGTCGATGCGCAGGATGCGCAGCGGCTCGCCCTCGGGGTGCAGGGCAGATTCACTGCCGGGGCGTCGCACCTGGGCCAGCAGCTCGGCCAGGTGTTCTTCGAGCTGCTCGGTGCCGCGCCCCACCGGGGCAATATCGACATTGCCGCATTCGGGGCAAGCGCGCGGCACCCGTTCGCCATAACCGCAATGGTGGCAGCGAAGTGTGCGGTCGATTTTGTGAAACACGCGGTAGGCGCTGCAATGCGGGCATTCACTCTTCCAGTCGCAGGCGGTGCAGGCCAGCACCGGGGCGTAACCGCGACGGTTCAGGAACACCATGCTTTGTTCGCCGCGTGCGGCGCGGGCTTGGATGGCGGCGAGCAGGGGCGGCGAGATCACGGCTTTTTTGGGCTGGTGGTTCATGTCCACCCGCACGATGCGGGGAAGCGCCCCTTCGGCAGCGTTGGGCAACTCAGGGTCGGCGCCGATGCGGCTGGGCATCTCCAGGCGCTGGTAACGCCCGCCCTCGGTTGCCGGGCGGGTGTGGTGCCAGCTCTCCAGCGACGGCGTGGCCGAACCGAGGATGACCTTGGCGCCGTCCAGACGCGCCCGATACAGGCTCAGATCGCGCGCAGAATACCGCGCGCCCTCAGTTTGTTTGTAGCTGGGGTCGTGTTCTTCGTCGACCACGATCAGCTTGAGGTTCGGCATCGAGGCGAACACTGCCAGGCGCGTGCCCAACACGATGCGGGCCGTCCCGCAGTGCGCCGCCAGCCAGGCTTGCAGCCGCTGCGGGTGCGTCATGCCGCTGTGCATCGAGACCACGGCGCCCAAGCCGTAAATCGGCTCAAAACGGGCTTTGACGCGGGCTTCCAGCTGGGGCGTGAGGTTGATCTCAGGCACCATCAGCAGCGCCTGCGCGCTGGCGTCGCCGGCCAGCGTTTTCTGCACGCATTGCAAGTAGACCTCGGTTTTGCCGCTGCCGGTGGCACCAAACAGTAAAAATGGCCCGGTTTGGGCATCAATTTGGGCGATAGCCCTCGCCTGCTCTGTAGTGAGCGCTACTATGTTGGTAGCATCTGGCGCCGCCTCCGGTGCCGCTTCTGGCGGGCTGCCACGGCGTTTCAGGCGCCGCGCAAGTTGCTCGGTGCTCAAGTCGCGCAATTGCGGCGGCAGTGCTGCCAGGGCCACTTCGCCGGGTGAACGCTGGTAATACTGGGCGGTGAAAGTAACCAGCCGTTGCCAGGCCGCCGTCAGCGGCGCGATGCCCTCCAGCACACCGGCGATGGGGCGCAATTTGCCCGCCTCAAGGGTTGACGCCAAGCCTGGGAAGTCATCCCACACCACACCCAAAGTCTCGCGTTTGCCAAACGGCACCCGAACCAAGGTGCCGGGCGCAAGTGCCCGCTCACTCAAATAGCTGAGTGGCCCGCCGATTTGGCTGTGCGCCGGGGTTTGAACGAGGACGGAGATGCGATGGGTCATGCGCCGGTTTGAAAAGCCACAGTTAAGGCGTTAAGTTGATGTGAACTTCACAAACTAGGGCTAAGTGCTTGATTTAAAACTACTTTACAAACCATTCAACAATTCTGTGGATAACTTTGTTGATATCTGGCAACCACGACCGTCAAAGCCTTGAAAATCAAGGCTTTCGCCGCGCTGCCTTCAAAAAAAGCAAAGTTTTAATTGCTTATGAATCAATGACTTGCAGTCGCTATAGGTTTGGTAGCGGGACTAGATCAATTGAGTGGGGTTTGTCGCACCGCAACAAAAAATTTGTGCATAAGTCAAACAGGGCATGGCGAATCGGGCTTGAAAGGTGCTAGGCCTTTGCCAACGCACCCTTCAATTTCGCATGGATTTCGAGACGGTGTGGACGGCTTGCACCAAGACTGCCACATTGTCCGGGGGTGTGTGCTGACTTATGCCATGGCCCAAATTGAAAATATGGCCAGCACCGACAGCGTCCGGGTCATTCGCGGGGGCCTGGTACGGCTTGCCAAAGCTGGCCAGCACCCGGGCGACCTCGGCCTGAATCTGGTCTGGGCCTGCAAACAACACATTGGGATCGATATTGCCTTGCAGGGCCTTGGCCAGGGCGCCTGCGGTGTTTTCGCCGACCAGAGCGCGGGCTTGGCCCAGGTTCACGGTCCAGTCCAGCCCCAACACGTCGCAGTCCAGCGCGCCCATTTCCTTGAGCCACAGGCCGCCGCCTTTGGTGAAGACGATGCGTGGAATGCGCACACCGTCATGTTCTTTTTTGACCAGAGCCAGCACCCGCGCGGTGTAGGCCAGGCTGAATTGCTGAAACGCACCGTCGGCCAGCA
>JAYWAV010000030.1:0-2618 GCA_043782015.1 Rhodoferax sp.
TTTGGCTTGTCCCGCACTGACTTGAAGTACTCGCGATAACTGAAATCGACCCCTGTCATATCCCTACGGCTGGAGGCGGTGACGGTACCTTTGGCGTCCAGAACTGCCATGAAGCGGACACCGCGTATCGCTTCTGAGAGCAAACGCAGACGGCGCGATACCTCTGGCGCTGCGTTGCGTGGGCTGGGGCTGCTGAGGTGGTCGTCTATCACTTCCTGCAGCGCGCTATTGGCGACCAGAAGGTTTTCTTTTATGTCGTTGGCAATCACGTTGCGCAGCAGGCCCAGGCGTTCACCTTCCTGAGTCATGACCAGATCTGCATCGCGGATCAGAACCAACTTGAGCACACCACCCAGCAGCGCAAGGACCGCCAACCACAGCAACCATTCACGCCATAGCCGGGGCAATGCTGCGCGCAGCTGGCGGTAGTTGTTCATGGCGAGGCCTCTTTGATCTCCCCAATACGGAGAAAACCCAGAGTAGGACCGTGGCCCTTGCCAGTCTGTCTGCTAGTACACACAGCAAATTCACTACGCGGCGTAGGGTTTTTCGGGAGCGTCTTTGCCGTCTGGACGGCGCTGCGGGGAAGCTTGATTTGCTATCGAATCAGGAGCTGCTTACGCCCGTTCTACGGGCGCTACAGGCCTTTTTTACCTGTGAATTCTTGCTGCTGCGACACAAAGCCATCAAAGGCCGTAAGCATAGGCCGGAACTTCTCAGCATCACCTTCCAGCTGCGCCAGTGCCGCAAGGGTGGCCTCCAGCGTGGAGAGTTGTCCCGGCTTGTGGGCTTTGCGAATCGCGTAGCCTGATGGCGGCGCATCGGCCAGCGACAGGCGCGGCAGGCCTTGCAGCAGCGGGCTGCGATGCAGCATCTTGCGGCTCTTGCGCCAGGTGCCGTCCAGCACCACCAGCCGCACGTTGGATGGGTCGCTCAGGAGGGCGGGTTCTGGTACGGCAGGTGATGCATGCCCTTCGTATTCCGTCGGCGGGTACAGCAGCACGGTGTACTTGGGCTCGGCCATTGCGTCACGCAGGCTGGCCTCATCAAACGCTTCGCCGGTCAGCATGCGGCTGCGCGGCAGGCTCAAGTGCAGCAAGCGGGCGGTGTTCTTTGCGTGGTCCACCTCCAGCGGGTGCTGCAGGATCAGCACTTCGGTGGCGTGTTGCGTGGGCGTGATCCACTGGCAGATGCACGCGCTTTGCGGCCGTAGGCACTGTGGGCAGGTGGGGCGTTGCATACGCGCGATCAGTTCCACGCCCAACCTCAAGCATCCATGTAGTTTTGCAGCCCCAGCAACAGCGCGTCAAAGGTCACTTTGCAGCGCGGGTTGTTGCGCAAGTCTTCGTGCATGGTGAGCCAGATCTCCAGGGCGAGCGGAATGCTGCCGGGCAACACATGCACCAGCTGCGGGTCGCGAGCGGCCAGGTTCACCTGGCAGATTCCGATGCCGCTGCCGGCGCGGATCATGGCCAGTTGCGCCAGGTCGCTGTCAGTACGCACGGCAAAGGCGTCGCGGTTCCACAGGGGAAAGCCTTTGCGCGCCGCGCGTACAAACGGCGTTTCTTCATCAAAGCCAATCAGCGCGTGGTGGGCCAGGTCGGCCAGCGATGTCGGTGTGCCGCGTTGCTGCAAATACGTTGGGTGTGCGTGCAGGCCCAGCTGCACCTGGCCTACGCGCCGGGCAATCAGTTGCTCTTGCTTGGGCTGTGTCATGCGCACCGCAATGTCGGCCTCGCGTTGCAGCAAATCCTGCACGCGGTTGGTCAGCACCAGTTCCACCTTCAGGTCTGGGTAGGTGCTCTGCAGTTGGGTGATGATGGGTGGCAACACCTCCACGCCCATCACCTCGCTGGCGGTGATGCGCACCGTGCCATTGATGCCCGAGCCCTGGCCCTCGGCCGCCCGCTTGAGCGCGGTGGCCGAGCTGCTCATGGCCTCGGCAAAGGTCTGCAACGCCAGCGCCGCTTCGGTGGGCAGCAGCCCCGTTTGCGAGCGGGTAAACAGCGTCACGCCGAGCGACTTTTCCAGCGCGGCAATGTGCCGCCCCACCGTGGGCTGGGCAATGCCCATAGCGCGGGCCGCACCGGATAGCGAGCCCTCCTGCAGCACGCCCAAGTACGAGCGGTAAAGCTCCCAACCGATCTCGCTGTCGTTATTCGTAGTCATACAGAAATGTATAGCGGCTAGGACATGTTGGTCAATTGCTCAATAGCAGCGCCAGCTCCAAACTTCATCCATCGCAACACTTTTTAGGAGTAACGAAATGGAAAGCAAGACAGCATTGGGAAACACGGCCTTGGGCAACACAGCATTGGTTTTGGGCGCCACCGGCGGCATCGGTGGCGAAGTGGCAAGGCAACTGGTTGAGGCAGGCTGGACCGTGCGCGCACTGCGCCGCGGTGGTGAGCAGGCCACCGAGCGGCGCGACGGTATGTTGTGGGTTCGTGGCGACGCGATGAACCGTGACGACGTGCTGGCTGCGGCAAAGGGATGCGCGGTCATCGTGCACGCCGTCAACCCGCCCGGCTACCTGCGCTGGGCCGAGCTGGTGTTGCCCATGATGGACAACACCATCGCCGCCGCGCAGGCCGAGGGCGCAACCATTGTGCTGCCCG
>JAYWAV010000031.1:0-7267 GCA_043782015.1 Rhodoferax sp.
GGCCGGGCAACACCTTGACGGGGCTGGTTTGCGATTGAATTGCCAACGAACAGGTCGTACCGTCAGCAAAACCCAAAGAGTATAACATGCCCGCCCCACTTATTCGCTACGTATTGACCTCCCGCGGGCGACCGACCCGCTCCCAACGCCTCGTCCCATGAAAATTGCTGTTATCGGGGCTGGCATCACGGGGATCGCCACCGCCTATGAATTGGCCTGTGATGGCCACGCTGTGCAGGTTTTCGACAAGGCAGCTGCGGCAGCCAGTGGCGACAGCTTCGCAACGGGTGGCGTGATCAGTCCCAGCCTGGTCAACCCGTGGACCCTGCCTGATTGGCCCACGGGCGCATTCACCCACAGGCTGTCAGGGAGTGCGCGCATCAAACTGCGAGCCATCCCCTCCTTCAACGAACTGCGCTGGCTGAAATCCTGGCGCCGCACTCCGAAGACTGGCGGGCTTTCTTCTGCATTCAACAATTACCAACAACTGTTGGCCTGGAGCCAATCGCAAATGCACGCGATTGCAGCCAGACACCGCCTGGAATTTGAACGTGGCGAAGGCACCATGCTTTTGGTTCCCACTGAAAAAGACCATCAGGCCTTGCAAACAGGGCTGGCTCGTCTGAAAGAACTTGGGATTGCCTACAACGACCTGCCCCCTGAACAGGCCAGGCTCATAGAGCCTGGCTTGGGCCAAGCTGTTGCCATGCATAGCGCCGTGCACTTTCCCCATGACGAAGTGGGCAACTGCCGCCAGTTTGCGATGCTGCTGCGCACGGCGTGCATGGGGCTGGGCGTCCAGTTCCACTTTAATGCCCATATCCTGAAAGCACATGCGGCGCGGCAACACACGCTGGAAATATCCGGCTGTGCAGAGCAACCCAGCTTTGACGCCGTGGTACTTTGCCTTGGTGCAGATGCCATAGGCTGGGCAACGACCAGCAAGCTGCGCCTCCCAGTGACCTTGGTGCACGGATATACATTGAGTGCGGCACTGCGAGAGCCTTTGCACGCCCCGCGCAGCGCTGTCATCACCATGGATACCAGGATTGTCTTTTCACGCCAGGGCATCCGTGTTCGGGTGGCCGGCGGTGCCGAGATCGGGGGCGCATTCCGTCAACCCAATGACAAGACCGTGCACGGTCTCTTCCGAGCGCTGCACCACTACTTTCCAGGCTCGGCCAATGTGACGACCGGGGTCCAGAGTTGGCGGGGCGCCAGGGTTTTTACACCTGATTGCATGCCTGTGGTGGGCGCTACGCCGACACCCGGCCTATGGATCAACGCGGGGCATGGCGCCAATGGCTGGGGTTTGGCGCAAGGCTGCGCCCGCATCCTGGCAGATCGAATTCAGGGAAAGCAGTCCGAAGTCGATATCCAACCGCTGCGACCAGACCGCTTTGTGGGCTGAAAAAACCCTTTTCGGCGCGGCAATGTGCTGACACAATGCCTGATCAGCAGTCCTCCAATTCCATGAGCCCCGAACTATCGCAAAAACTCACCGCCGCAGTCGATGGCATGCCGGCGTTTCCCAAAAGCGTACAGCGCATTCTGGAACTGACCCGCGACGTCAACAGCACGCCCAAGGATCTGGTGGAGGTCATCGACAAGGACCCTGTCGTAACGGTCAAGATTCTGAAAGTCGTGAATTCGGCGTACTACAGCCTGCCTAAGCAAATCACCTCCATCGGGCACTCCGTGGTGTACCTGGGTTTCAACACCATCAAAAACCTGGCCTTGAGCATTGCTGCGATTGGGATGCTGCCCAAAGACAATGCATCCGGTTTCGACGTGCAGCAATATTTGCTTCATTCCCTGGCCACGGCCGGGCTGGCCAAGCAACTTGCGGGCAGGGTCAAAGACGCGGATCCCATGGATTGCTTTATCGGCGGGTTGTTGCACGATTTTGGCAAGGTGGTTTTTGCGCAGTTCATGCCCAATGAATTCAAGGCGGCTCTCACCATCAGCCAGACCAATGGAACCTCGCTGCACGCCGCGCTTCAGCAGACCATCGGTGCCGATCACGTCATCGTAGGCGCAATGCTAGTGGGAAAATGGCGCTTTGCTCCTCATTTGGTAGAAACGATCCGGCACCAGCATGTCTCTGATTTCAGGGACACCGACATGATCGCCTGCGTATTCGGCGCCAACCAGATCAGCAAAAGACTCAAGTTCGGGTTTGGTGGCAATCCTTGCATAGACGAATTCCCTGCCTCGGTTCAAAAGCGCCTGGGCGGCACCATGGACGAAGTGATTGCATCCATGGGTGATCTGAACGCATTGTTTGAAGAGGCGAAAATTTTTGCCAAGCTGTGAGGGGCACGCATGAAAGTCAAATTTTGGGGTGTACGGGGCTCCATCGCGTCGCCTGGGCCCAAGACGGTGCGCTATGGTGGCAATACCACCTGCATTGAAATCCGCACGGATAACAACGAGCTGATCATCATCGATGCCGGTACGGGCATCTTCCCACTGTCGCAGACCTTGCTGGCCGAATTGCCGGTCACTGCCAATGTGCTGATAACGCACTCCCATTGGGACCACATCCAGGGTCTGCCCATGTTCATTCCCAATTTCATTCCCGGCAACACACTGCGCCTGCACGGCGCCTTCGATCCGGTAACGGGCAAAGGCATTGAACATGTGATGGCAGTTCAGCTGCAATACAGTTATTTCCCGGTGCGCGAGGCTGAGATGAAAGCCCGCATGGAATATGTCACGCTGATGCCGGACCAGCCCGTCCAGATCGGAAGTGCGACGGTTACACCTTGCCTGCTGAACCACCCTGTGATCGACTTTGGCTACAAGATTGAGTGCAACGGCAAATCCGTATTTTTCACTGGCGACCACGAGCCACCGTACAACATCTACCAGCCCGGCGACGAGTCCTACGACGAATACCAGGTCTTCGTGGACGAAAAGGCACAAGCCATCCACAAAGCCATGCAAGGTGTTGACGTGCTGATTGCTGACAGCTCCTACACAGACGCAGAATACGTCTCCAAAGTGGGTTGGGGACACGGCACGTACAGCACCAGCATCAAGAGCGCCCACGCTGCAGGCGTCAAAGTGCTGTACTGCACCCACCACGAGCCTACGCGCAGCGACGATGCGCTGGAACAGGTGTTCGCCGACGCACTCAAGACCCATGGTGGGATAGCGGGTAATATGGATATCCGCCTTGCGCGCGAAGGTGATGTCTACGAGTTTTAGCCGCATCACCGGCACAAGTGATACGCCTGACCTGCCACTCTACGATCAAGCTGCCCTGCGCAGTATTGAACAGACGGCTATAGCCGCTCTGGGCCCGCATGTACTGATGCAAAGAGCCGGCCTGGCCATCGCCCAATGTACGATGGCACTTGCGCCGCATGCCCGAAACATCTGGATTCCCTGCGGGCCGGGAAACAACGGAGGCGACGGACTGGAGGCGGCCAAACATCTTCGCCAATGGGGCAAGGAGCCGGTGGTCTCACTGCTCGGCCCCGCCACTGTGTTGCCTACAGATGCAGCTCAATCGCTGCAACGCGCCCAGCAGGCTGGCGTGGCATTTATCGAGGGTATTCCTGAGGACTGGGACTTCTGCGTGGATGCCCTCTTTGGCATTGGGTCCAACCGCCCAATCGAAGAAGACTGCGCGCAGTGGGTGCGCCGCATAAACGCGCACGAAGCACCAGTACTGGCAGCCGATGTACCTACAGGCTTGGACGCATTTACCGGAAGCAGTGGCTCGATCTTTACTCGTGCCCACGCCACATTGACATTGCTCGGTGCCAAGGCAGGCCTATTCACTGCAGATGGCCGCGATGCATGCGGCGACGTCTGGCTTCATCCACTGGGAATCGTTGCAACACAAGAACCTTGCGCCCTGCTCAACACCAAAGTCCACGCTGGGCTACGGCTGCATAACAGTCACAAAGGCAGCTACGGCGATATCGCCGTGCTGGGTGGTTGCCACGGCATGACGGGTGCAGCCGTTCTGGCAGCGCTTGGAGCCTTGCATGGGGGCGCGGGCAGGGTCTATCTCGCATTGCTGGACGAACAAGCGCCGAACGCACTGCCGAGCCACCCAGAACTGATGTTGCGCGATGTGGACTCGCTGGATTTCTCTGCCCTCACAGTCGTGGCTGGATGCGGTGGTGGCTCGACAATTCAGACACAATTGCGGCGAATACTGAGCACGGCAAAGCATCTTGTTCTGGATGCCGATGCACTCAACGCAATCGCGAACTCCACCGAACTGACCGCTTTGCTGCAGCAGCGTGCACCGCACACCACCGTTGCCACGCCACACCCGCTGGAGGCGGCACGTCTATTGAAAACCACGACCGCGCTTGTGCAGGCCGACCGCATGCAAGCCGCGCAGACGTTATCGGATCAGTTGCGTTGCACCGTCGTTCTCAAAGGGTCAGGCACCGTCATTGCCAGTCCCGGAGAGTTACCGCGCATCAACACCACGGGTAACGCCCTGCTGGCCACCGGCGGAACCGGTGATGTATTGGCGGGGCTGGCAGGTGCCTATTTGGGTGCGGGTGCTCCAGCCCATCAGGCAGCCTGCTCCGCGGCCTATGTGCACGGACAAGCGGCTGACCGTTGGCCTTCCAACCGGCACCTGACTGCTGCAGCGTTGGCACAAAGCCTGTAACAGCCAGCGCCCGGCCTAGCGGCGCTTGCGGTTGCCCGACTTCTTGGAAGGCACAGATTTCTCGCTGCCTTTAGACGGCCTTGCTGTCTTGTCCGCACCGGCGCGTGGACGACCACTCTCCTTACGGAAAGCCAGACGCACCAGCATGTCGTTGTCGGAGCGCTCCAGCACAACGGGGCGCGACTTGGCCTCGCGTGAATTGCCTTTGTCAGCCATCGCACGCCCGACCAAGCCTTCGCCCTCCTGCACCAGCCGGAAATCAATCTTGCGGCCATCGAGATCCACACGACTCACCTGGATACGCACGCGTGTGCCGATGGCATAACGCGTACCCGTGCGTTCGCCGCGCAGCTCCTGGCGCAGTTCGTCAAACCGGAAATACTCGCCGCCCAACTCGGTGATGTGAACCAGACCCTCCACATACATCGCATCCAACGTAACGAACAAGCCAAAGCTGGTCGCAGATGTCACTACGCCGCCATATTCCTCGCCCAAATGCTCGCGCATGTACTTGCATTTGAGCCAAGCCTCCACATCGCGGCTGGCTTCGTCGGCACGGCGTTCATTCGCACTGCAATGCAGTCCTGCGGCCTGCCAGGCCATGTTTTCTGCGCTGGCTTTTTTGGGCTTTGCACCGCTCTCGGCCGCTTTGGACGCCATGCCCTTTTCCAAGCGACGCGCCAGCTTGGCATGCGCCTCGCCGGGAGTTGGCAAGTCCGGCAACTGGTAACGGGTCTTGCCCAAAACCGCTTTGATAACACGGTGCACCAGCAAGTCTGGATAGCGCCGGATCGGGCTGGTGAAATGGGTATAGGCGCCATATGCAAGCCCGAAATGACCACTGTTGATGGGCGTGTAAATCGCCTGCTGCATAGAGCGCAGCAGCATCGAATGAATCTGCTGCGCGTCGGGTCGGTCCTTGGTAGCGTTGGCAATCGCCTGAAACTCGCCCGGCGACGGATCGTCGCTGATGGTCATGCCAAGGCCAGTTGCTTTCAAGTAGTTGCGCAGGATTTCCTTTTTCTCCGGCGTAGGCCCTTCGTGCACCCGAAACAAACCCAGATGCTTGCTCTGCGCGATGTAATCGGCACTGCATACATTGGCTGCGAGCATTGCTTCTTCAATGACGCGGTGCGCTACGTTGCGTGTGCGCGGAACGATCTTTTCAATACGTCCGTTCTCGTCGCAAATGATCTGCGTCTCAGTGGTCTCAAAGTCCACTGCGCCGCGTTTCAGCCGCGACTTGGAGAGTGCCTGGAATACGCCGTGCAAGTTCAGCAAATCACCCACCAGCGCTTTGCGCTTCATGGCTTCCGGACCCTTGGTATTTCCAAGAATCGCAGCCACCTCGGTATAGGTAAACCGAGCGTGGCTCCACATCACCGCAGGGTAAAACTGGTAAGCATCCACTTCACCATCTTCGGTGACAAACATGTCGCAGACCATGCACAGGCGCTCGACTTCCGGGTTCAATGAACACAGGCCGTTGGACAGCTTTTCCGGGAGCATCGGAATGACGCGCCGCGGGAAATACACGCTGGTCGCGCGGTCGTAGGCATCCACATCAATCGCGGAACCGGTTTCAACATAATGACTAACATCGGCAATGGCCACCAGCAAACGCCAGCCTGACTGCGCGGATTTTCCCTTGCCTTTGGTGCTGGGTTCGCAATAAACGGCGTCATCAAAATCCCGGGCGTCTTCACCGTCAATGGTGACCAGCGGCACATCCGTCAGGTCCACGCGGTTGGCGTGGTCTTCGGGGCGCACTTTGTCTGGCAATGTGCGGGCCAAGGCGATGCAGGCTTGGGAAAACTCATGCGGTACGCTGTATTTGCGCACTGCAATTTCAATTTCCATACCAGGGTCGTCTACTTCGCCCAAAACTTCCTTGATGCGACCTACCGGCTGGCCAAACAGCGCAGGAGGCTCCACCAGCTCCACCACGACCACTTGCCCAGGCTTGGCCACACTGGTTGCGCCCTTGGGGATCAACACGTCCTGGCCGTAGCGCTTGTCTTCAGGTGCTACCAGCCAGACACCACTTTCCTGTAGCAAGCGTCCAATGATGGGTTGCGTGGAACGCTCCATGATTTCCACCACGCGCCCCTCAGGCCGACCCTTGCGGTCGCTGCGCACGATGCGCACCTTGACGCGGTCTTTGTGGAGAACGGCCCGCATTTCATTGGGCGGCAAATAGATGTCGGGAGCACCGTCGTCGCGGGCTACGAAACCGTGCCCGTCGCGGTGGCCTTGCACGACGCCTTCAACTTCGTCCAGCAGTCCGCTGGAATGGCTAATGTTTTTGATAAAACCCTCTCTCTTTCCCGAGGTGCCCTGAAGGCAGAGTTGTATAGACGCTGGTAAGTATGCGCTAGAAATGTTGTGAATTTAGCTGGACAAGCCTTGCCAAGCGAAGCCAATGTTGTTTTGCGGCGGCAGCAAAAAAGTTGCGCGGCCCGCCAAACGAGTCCTAAGACCGGTGCTATAATTCGAGGCGTTGCCCAGATGGCGAAATTGGTAGACGCACCAGCTTCAGGTGCTGGCGGTGGCAACACCGTGGAAGTTCGAGTCTTCTTCTGGGCACCATCTAATAGATAAGGCCTGTGACGCAAGTCACAG